>JAPLYC010000023.1 GCA_026395755.1 Candidatus Parcubacteria bacterium
GGTTTTTGACCGGCACCGCCCGTGGCAACCCAGGTTGCTGATTGCCTGGCAATGTCATTTAAGACCGAAGCCAAAGCAGTATTAAAAAAATATGCGGTTGTTTCATCCAGAGTTTGTAAAAAAGTAAATCTGGCAGCATCACTGACTGATTGAGCAGCTTGTCCGGCTTCTGCTGGTAAATCATTAACGTACCAAAAAGAACCTTGAACTACCGGTACCCCCCCGGCCAAAACCAGCTTAGGCAAAAACAGCAAAATTCCATAAATGGAAGTAAGGCCTAAAATTAAGGCAAAAATTAATATTGATGCTTGAGAATATTTTTTTTCTGCTGATTTAGACATATTTTCCAGTTTATTTTTAAATTATTTGCTTATTGGCTTCTTATTGGCTTTGAGTATAAGTACTAACCAAGTCTAAAAAGGCCTGCTGTAAAGTCTGGTCATCGATCTGTTCCAGCATAGCGGGATCAAAACCGCTGGAGATTAATTGTTCCCGTATTTGAGCGGGCGTTAAATTTTTCAATTGCTCCAGCCCCTGAGCTTTTTCTTCCGCAGTCAAATCCTGATTTTGCAGTTGATTTATCATTGACTGAAAATCACTGTTTTGCAACCCAGCTAAACTTTCGTCGCTGGTGCCGTTATAATTTACTGTATTTGAATTTTCATCAAAAGTAGGCGTCGCCGGAAGAAGTTCTTCTAAAGTTGGCATAGACACTGTAGGGCTAGCCTCCTGGCCTGTAGTCGCACAATCCGTGCCTTCAGCGCAATTGGGATTCGTACCGTTAAGAATCTCCTGCTTATCCCAAACGCCGTCATTATCGGTATCTTCCAGGTAAGGATTGGTTCCGTAAATGTAAATTTCGCTATAATCATCCAGGCCGTCCAGATCACTGTCTTTAGTTTTCAAAGCTTCAGTCTCAAGCAAATTAGTATTATCGTTTAATTGGTTAATATTATATTTATCCTTTATATCGGCTCTGACTATTTTTTGGCGTGATGCATAAAAAGGCGATTCCAGGTTTTGCTTAAATTGCATATAACCTAAAACTACCGAAGCCACGGTAATTAAAATCAAAAAAAACACAAAAAACTTCTCCATGGGCGTTTTTTCGATTTTAGTGGCAATTGCTTCAGTTTTTTCCTCTAAATACTCCTTGATTTTTTCTTCTCCTGGTAGCATTTTTTCAGCTAATCTAATTAAAACTATTGCCTGGCTAAATTATAACACAAATTTGAGTGTTAAGCTATAAACTGTTGATAAATATTACCCCAATCTAAAAGGCTTAGATCTTGAGCCCGGCAGAGCTCCTGTAGCCCTGCTTTTTCCAGCCTGTTTTTGACCTCAGCATTGGTAATTTTGAGTCCGTTGGCCAGATTATTCTGAAGTTGCTTTCTCGGCGAGGAAAAGCCGATTTTTACCAGTTGCCAAAACCTTTTTTCCTGGTAATTTTGTATTTGAATTTGAGTAAAAATTTGGCTAAATTCAGCAGGAATGTCTGTCTGACGCAACACAATTTGTAAAATCGCACTATCAACCTTAGGAACCGGAAAAAAACTCTCTTTAGAGACTATATTGATTAGCTGAGGCTGACCATAATACTGTACAGAAATGGCTAAAATACTCATCTCACCCGGTTTAGCCACAATTTTTTCCGCCACTTCCTTTTGAACCAGGATAACCATTTCCCGGGGCTTGGGATCATAGCTTAAAAACTTCTGCAAGATCGGTTTGGTAATGGCATAGGGCAGATTTGCCACCAACTTATATTTTTTAGATCCCAGTTTTTCCGCCAGCTGTTCGTTTTTTATTTTCAGAATATCGCCTTCAAGCAATTCCCAGTTACTAACGCCTTTAAATTTACGCTTTATATAAAAAACCAGCCGCGTATCCAGCTCCACGCTTAAAACTTTTTTACCGGTTTTAATTAATTCCTGGGTCAGCACGCCAAAGCCCGGCCCAATTTCCAAAACATAATCTTCGGGACTCAAATCAGCCGTGGCCATAATTTTTGCCAAGACATTATCATCAATTAAAAAATTTTGTCCTTTACCTTTGCTGGGCTTAAGGCCATAATCGTTAATTAATTTTTTTATTTCATCGATAGACATAAATTTATCTGGGAAAAAAGGCCTCCTCTTGTCACCCTGAGCATAGTCGAAAGGGTGGCGCCGTCGGTGTCTATGGTTCAGTTCGGCTTTGCTCACTGTAAACTCGTAAAGCTTGCCCTGAGCTGAGCCGAAGGGCTCACCATGACACAAGAGGAGGCCTTTTTTCCCACGCCTTATTCCTTCTCAATTTCGGCCTTCGTACTTCGGACTTCATCACCTAAAGCCGCTTTTCTCACCACTTTAGTCACATCCTTTTCCACCTTATCCAATTTCACCAAAGCCCGAAACATCAGATAAAAAAGAATTAAAATGGCAATATAAATAACCAGATCAACTCCCCTGCCCACTCCCACCCAACTGGCCGCATAGGAAGTTACATCCGGAAACAAAACTAAAAATGCGGTAATAAACCAAAAAATCGTCCAGAGAATAAATTCATGCAAGGAAATATTTTTATCCTTATAGCGCATGGCAACTTTAATAACCGCAAACAAAACGAACAGAATTAAGATGATTTTGATTAACATATTATTGATTTATAAGGGAATAAGAGCTAGAAGAGCTATAAGGAGATAAGGGAAATATTTACCGTATTCCCTTATTCACTTATTTCCCATTTAGCTCCTATAGCTCCTCTTCCCTTATTTTCGGATGATCTTCGCCAGCACAAGGTCACGGATAATCCTCAAACCGCTTCCAAACCTCTGCCCGTATTCATGATATAAGATTTCAACCGGCACTTCCTGATATTTAAGATTATTCTGCCGGACTAAATCCAGAATCTCCGTGGCATGAGCCATACCGTCCTGGGTAATTTCAATTTTTTCCGCAGCACTTTTTGAAAGCACGCGAAAACCGCAATGCGCATCGCTTAATTTAATGCCGGTAAAGAGCCAATTAAATATTCGGGCCGGAAAATGGATGAAATTTTTTTTTGTCCAGGGGATTTGGGAATTTTTATTTAAAAAACGGGAGCCAAAAACCACCTCTGCCTTATTTTCCACAATCGGCTCAATTACTTTGACAATATCCTTAACCTGCATCTGGCCGTCAGCGTCAAAATGCACAACAATTTCCGCGCCCTGCCTTAAAGCAAACTCCGTCCCGGTCTGCAAAGCCGCACCCTGTCCCCGATTAATAAAATGGCGCAGTAAATTAACATTTAAATTTTTTACAACTTCAAACGTATTGTCAGTTGAGCAATCGTCAACAACTACAATACTGGAGGTAATTTCTTTCAATTGAGAAATTACTCCGCTGATATTTTTTCCCTCATTGTATGCTGGAATCACGATCCAGACTTTGTCATTTAGCATAATTTTCTTTAAACCAATTAACTGTTAACTTTATACCGTCAGCCAAAGCTGTTTCCGACTGCCAACCAAGTTCATTTTTAATTTTAGTGATAGCTAAACAGCTGGTCTTTTGTTCGCCAAGCATGGCTGGCCCGTGCTTTTCCTCAATTTTCTTATCTGGAAAATTTGATGAAACTAATTGAAATATCTGATTGACATCAGTTTGTTTTTCAGTGGCGACATTATAAATTCCAATCGGCTCATTTTTCATGGCAGCCAAATTGGCCCTGACCACATCAGCCACAAAAACATAATCGCGCGTTTGTTTGCCTTCGCCATTTATAACCGGCTGTTCGCCTTTAAGTATCTTCGTGATAAAGATAGAAACCACGCCAGCCTCAGCCAGACTGTTTTGCCGCGGCCCGTAAACATTGGCATAACGTAAAATTGTGTAATTTAAATTAAATACCTGCTGATAATAATGTAAATAATTTTCAATGGTTAATTTGGCGACTCCGTAAGGGCTGATCGGTTTGGCCAGATATGTTTCCGGCGTAGGCACAATGTCGGCATCGCCGTATAAGGCACCGCCGGTTGAAGAAAAAATGATTTTCTTGACCTTGTATTTCTTACAGTTTTCCAAGATATTCAAACCGCCTAAAATATTAGCTTTGGCGTCAAAAATCGGATCTTCCACTGATTTACGCAAATTAATCTGCGCCGCAGTATGAAAAACACAATCAAAAGCATTGGCTTTAAATAAATCCTCAACCTGCTGATCCTGAATGTCCATTTCAAAAAATTTGGCCTGGGGATTTATATTCTGTTTTTGCCCGGTAGATAAATTATCAATTATAAAAACCTCATGCCCCTCCCCGATCAAAGTATCAACCAAATGCGAACCAATAAACCCGGCTCCACCCGTTACTAAAATTTTTTCTTCTTTCCTATTATTCATATTTCTTAGGCCTTATTTTTTCTGGCTGCTTCAATAATCAATAAGATTATGCCGGCAGGAAAAGCAGTGAAAATTCCCAAAACACATATTATACCTAAAACACCCAAAACAACATTTACAATCTTAGCAACTGCTAGTCCAAGACTCGGCTGGGCTGTCAATTCAGCCACACCATTTACCACATCTGGAGTTGAGCCTGCTATTATCGCCTGCAAAATAAAAGTTATAATTGCATAGAGTAATAATATGGCAATCAATCCGGCAAATGGAGCTATTATTAAAATTAATCCCAGTTTTTTTAGAGCTTTTTTGGGCGGTAAAGTTGGCTGTACTTGGCCAGCCTCAGGCATGGGAACATATTGACTTTGCTGATCCATAATTTTAAAATTAATTATTAATTCTTCGGGCTTCGGACTTCGGACTTCATCTTCAAAAACGCTTCCACAAAACCATTCAACTTCCCGTCTAAAACTCCTTCCACATCGCTTTCCTCAAATTCAGTCCGGTGATCTTTTACCAGATGATAAGGCTGTAAAATATAGGAACGGATCTGATTGCCCCAGACAGCTTCGGTAAATTCACCGCGCAATTGCTTTTTATCAGCTTCAGCTTTGGTCTCGGCCAGTACTTGGAGTTTAGATTTCAAAATTTTCATGGCCCGTTCCTTATTCTGCACCTGCGATCTTTCTGTCTGGCAGGTAACCACAATTTTTGAAGGTAAATGGGTAATGCGCACAGCGGTTTCAGTTTTCTGCACATTCTGGCCGCCATGGCCGGAGGCACGGAAAGTATCGATTCTCAAATCTTCGGACCTAATTTCAATTTTTAAATCCTCTTCAATTTCCGGAATCACTTCCACCAAGGCAAAAGAAGTGTGGCGCATGGCTTCAGCATCAAATGGCGAAATCCTAACTAAACGATGAACGCCATGTTCTGATTTTAAATTGCCGAAAGCATAACTGCCGCGAACTTCTATAACCACGCTTTTAATCCCGGCTTCGGAACCGGTAACCTTATCAATTATTTCAGTTTTAAATCCTTTCTGATCGCAATAGCGCAAGTACATGCGTAAAAGCATTTCCGCCCAATCCATAGCATCAACTCCGCCCGTACCCGCGTGAATCGCCAGAATGGCATTATTTTTATCATGCTTGCCTGAAAACAAAAGATAAAATTCTAAATCGCCAAACTTCTTTTCTAGCTCAGAATACTTTCCTTCAATTTCCTCCCGGAAATCAACCGACTGATCTTTGGCATCCAGTTGCGCCATTTCTAAAAGCTCCTCAATGTCCTGTTTTATTTTCTGCCAGGTCACAATTTCGTTTTTTAAGTCACTTGCCTTCTGGCTGACAGCTTTAGCCTGATTCTGATCCTGCCAAAAATCTTTGGCTCCCATTTGTACTTCCAAGTCCTTAAGTTCGGCCATTTTTTTATCAATCTCAAGAAAGCCCCACGACTCCCTAATTTTTCGCTGTAATTCCTTAATTTTTGAAACTAATTCTGATTCTTTCATATAACCTTAGTTTAGCAAAATAAATTGTGTTTGAAAAGCCCAAACATCAAGAAAAGAAGCCCGTTTTTAGCGGGCTCCATATTATTAAATTTATTACTTTTCTTCCGGCCGTTCAATTAATTTCGCCTTAACCGTCTTTTCACCGTCTTTGTGGAAAATCTTCAATTCCACTTCATCTCCCGGCGCATACTTGGCCAGCATACGGGCCAAGGAATGACTGTCATCAATTTTCTGGCCGTTAATTTCCAAAATTATATCATTGGCTACTATTCCAGCCTTATCTGCCGGCGAGCCCGGCACCACTGCAATATCCGCGGCTGTTTGTCCCTGGCTGATTAAAGCGCCATAATCGTATTTTAAATTATTGGCCTTGGATATCTGAGAATCGATAATACTATAACGCACTCCCAAAAACGGCCTGACAATTTTTCCGTTTTTCTGAACGCTGTCAATCACCTGTTTAACATCATTAATGGGAATGGCAAACCCCAGCAATTGACCTGATTGAGAAATAGCCGTATTAACGCCGATCACTTCGCCCTTTATATTTAAAAGCGGTCCGCCGGAATTACCGGGATTAATGGCCGCATCAGTCTGAATCGCTGTTTCCAACACTTCTGAAAAACCCTGATTGCCTCCGGCTTCAATGCGACGGTTAATGCCGCTAATAATGCCACGAGTGACTGAATTTTGAAATTGCGCCAAAGAATTGCCTATGGCAATCACAGTCTGCCCAATCTGAATGTTATCCGAGTCGCCCAAAGTAACAGGCTTTAAATCCTTGGCCTCAATTTTCAAAACTGCTAAATCATAAAGCGGATCGCGAGCCAAAACTTTGGCATCATACTTAGTCCCGTCATTAGTAACTACCGTATATGTCGCCTGCTCATCAGCCACCACATGTTTATTGGTCAAAATTAATCCGTCAGCCGAAACAATAAAACCGCTGCCGCCGCCGACTTCCTGCGTCTGATTTTCCTGGCCCTTGGGGATTTGGGGTTCTTGTTGTGATTGAAACGGCCAGCCAAACTGAAAATATTGGTCAAATTGAGTAGGCCCAGTTGAACTATAAATCTGTTTAAGTGTTTTGGAAATAACAATACTGACAACAGATGGCTGAACATCTTTAACCACCCTGATTGTATCTGATTCCAAATTACTTTCAATCACTGTTTCCTTGGCCACATTTTGAATTGTCGCCTGCCCGTTATTCTGGCCTAAAACAAAGCCAAACTTGTCCAAATTTTTCATAACAATAAGCGTGGCTGCACCGCCGGAGACAGAGCCCAAAACCAAACTCAAAACCACTGCTATAATTATAATTTTGGCTGGCCAATCCCTTTTAAGTGCCGGGGTTTTAACCTGGTCAAAATTATTTTGTTCGCTTAATAACATATATTTTATCCTTTAACCACCTGGGGCAAGGCTCAAGTGGCCTAAATAAAGACAGGAAAAAATAATTTCCTGTCCTTATCTAAAGTATTTGAAATGCTTAAGAAATCAAATCGTCTTTCTCCTCCGGTTTTTCTTCTAGTGTCGCAGGCGCGGCTGGAGCAACGGGTTGCTCTGGTTTAACTGGCTCAGCTGGTTTCACTGGCTGTGCAGCCATGGCTGATTCGGCTGGTTTTTCAGCTTCGCATTTATTGCAAATTTCCGGATTTTTCTCTGAAGGCTTGATCCCTAATAATTTGCCGATAGTGTTGTACAAAAAACCTTCCAAGGGCGCCCCGCATTTTTGGCACTTTTTCATAAGACTTTCCTTTCACGCTAAAACCAATAAAATTTCAGCGCATTAAAAGTGGTAAAGACACTTAGCCAAATTGGCTACTTTTCCCCTCTCTATTCTTATGCCTTCATTTTGCAACAGCTGAAGTTTTTTGGCAAGTCCCCGGGCATATCCGCCGAGTGCGCCGTTTGATTTGATAACGCGATGACAAGGTACTTTAATTAACCTCGGATTTTTCGATAAAGCATTACCCACGGCCCGAGCCAGAGCTTTATCTCCCAACCTTATGGCTAAAAGTTGATAGGTGCTGACCTTGCCTTTGGGAATTTTTTTTACCAAAGATAGGACCTGATTTTCAAATATCGTCATTTTTCATAAAAGTCTAATACTTATTATAATACAAACTTGATTAATTTCTTATTTCACATTGCCCGACATATTTAGCGGCAATCTGCCTTAAATTTTCCAGCTCCTTTTCCGTAAAGCAATTATCTTCTCTTAATTTTGGGTCTAGAGTCTTTTGATTACGAAAATTCTGTAAATAATACTTTTTTGCGCCAGAGATCATCTGTCCGATTTTTTCCATTTCAGCGCTATTGTGGAATCTGGGCAAAACCGTGGTGCGAAATTCATAACCCATGCCGCTGGCCATTATCAATTTTATACTTTGTAAAATATTATTAAAATCAGACGCGGTTTTCGTTACCAGCCCATAATTTTCCAAAGAAGCTTTGATATCCATGGCAATATAATCAACCAAATGCTCATCTAAAATTTCTTGCAGCAACGAAAAATTTAAACCATTGGTATCCAATTTAATGGCAAAGCCCAAGTCCTTAATTTGGCGTAGAAATTCCGGCAATTCCTGATGAATTAAAGGCTCGCCGCCGCTGACGCAGACTCCATCCAGCAATCCCTGCCTATTCTTTAAAAAATCAAAAAATTCCTGTTCGGAAATTGTTTCTTGTCCGGGTTTAATTTCCACAATTTGCGGATTATGGCAAAAGCCGCAACGAAAATTACAGCCAGCCAAAAATACCGCGGCAGCCACTTTACCCGGATAATCCATTAAAGTCATTTTTTGCAGACCGGCAATCTTAATCATAAGGTTACTAATATACTAATCAAATACTAATCTACTAATTAAGTAATCGTAGGTACCAAAATTAGTAGATTCGTAGCTAATTAGCTGATTAGTAGCTTTATCTTACAACAAAAAAACCAACCTCGGCAAGTAATTTGTATAGCTAACAGCCAAAAGCGTCAAAATATCGGTGCTGGCGCCCTTAACTGTTAACTATACAGTCATTACAAGTTGAGGTTGGTATGGTTTAAAGAACGATATCCCCTCCCTTGCTCACCCAAGCTGTTTTTCTGAATAAAATCTGAGCTAAGGCGAACCTTGAAAGAACACTACCCGGCTAGCTGCTTGTTGAACTCTTTCCTGTCTGTAAATTCTGCGCGTTTGCCCTTGTTCCACTGGTTTACAGGTCTGATGTAGCCAACTATCCTGGAGTAAACTTCGCACGGTGTGCGTTGCAATCTTGTGTTCATAAATTTCCCACCTGGCTGCCAGTTTAAAAAAACCGACAGCAATTATATAAATATTTTTGTTAGCCTAATTAATTGTCCCCTTAAGCTAAATATCTGCTTTTCCCTTGATTTTAAGAGGATTTTCCACGAATACAACTTACCCCCATACACCCGGATCAACCTGATTCTTGGGGTTAACTCTATTATAGCACATCTAGTTTTAAGCTGCTAATGCCTGGGTGCCGTTTTCCACATACCCGATTTCCGCATCACATTTGGGGCAGAAAAAATGCTCCCCGCTGATATATCCGTGTACCGGGCAAACGCTAAAAGTCGGAGTGACTGTAAAATATGGTAAATGATACTTTTCGGCTATTTTTTTCACCAGATTTTTAGTTGATTCCGAAGACGGCATACGCTCACCGATAAAGCCGTGAAAAACTGTACCTCCAGTATACCGCGTTTGCAAATCATCCTGCAAATCTAAAGCGGCAAAAATGTCATCAGTATAATCCACGGGTAATTGGGAAGAATTGGTATAGTAAGGTTCAGCACCTCTTTCACGGTAAGCTTTCTCGTTGGCGCAAACAATATCCGGATAACGCTGTTTATCAGCCTTGGCAAAACGATAAGACGTGCCTTCGGCCGGAGTTGCTTCCAAATTATATAAATTATTACTCTCAATTTGATAATCCATTAATTTTTCCCGCATAAAATCCAAAATATCCTTGGCAAATTCATGACCGGCTGTAGTGGTAATATCCTGACCCAGTAAATTTATGGCTGCCTCATTCATGCCGTTAATGCCAATGGTATTAAAATGATTTTTCCAATAATCTCCATAACGGCTTTTAATATCCTGCAGATAAAATCTGGAATATGGATACAGCCCTTCTTCGGTAAATTTCTCTACGACCTTGCGCTTTAATTCCAAACTATGCCTGCAAATCAGCATCATTTTTTCCAGTTTAGCAATAAAATCATTTTTATCTTCGGCCAGATAGCCTAAACGCGCCAGATTAATTGTCACCACGCCAATGGAACCGGTCAAAGGATTGGCAGCAAATAAGCCACCGCCTCTTTTTCTTAATTCGCGGTTATCCAAGCGCAGACGGCAACACATACTGCGCGCATCTTCCGGCTTCATATCGCTATTCACAAAATTGGAAAAATAAGGGATACCATACTTGGAGGTCATTTCCATGATTTTTTCCACTACCGGCTTATCCCAGTCAAAATCCTTGGTAATATTGTACGTAGGAATCGGAAAAGTAAAAACTCTACCATTCGCATCACCGGCAGTCATCACTTCGGTAAAAGCCAGATTAATCATTTCTATTTCCTTGGTAAATTCTTTATACGTCTTATCCTGGAACTTACCGCCGATAATTACCGGCTCGTCTTTCATCATATCAGGCACCACTAAATCCATGGTGATATTGGTAAATGGCGTTTGAAAGCCGACGCGGGTAGGCACATTCATATTGAATAAAAATTCCTGAATGCACTGTTTAACATTATGATAATCCAAATTATCAAAAGCAATAAAAGGCGCTAAATATGTATCAAAACTGGAAAAAGCCTGAGCACCTGCGGTTTCACCCTGCAAAGTATAAAAGAAATTTACAATATGTCCCAAAGCGGTTCGAAAATGCTTGGCTGGCTTTGCCGTGACCTTACTTTCCACCCCGCCAAAACCTTTCATTAATAATTCACGCAAATCCCAGCCGCAGCAATAAGCAGCCAAAGTCTGCAGATCGTGAATATGGATATCGGCAGTGCCATGGGCATCGCGCACATCCTGAGGATAAACTTTGTGCAGCCAATAATGGGCAGAGACAGCCGAAGAAACATGATTATTCAAACCCTGCAAAGAATAAGCCATATTGCTGTTTTCTTTAACCCGCCAGTCGCTCTGAGCCAGATATCCTTCCATTAAAGCGTCAGAATCAATTAACGTCTTCAAGTTTCTGATCTGAGCGTGCTGTTCGCGATAAAGAATATAAGCTTTGGCTGTTTTAATTTGTTTATCCTTAATTAAAACCTCTTCCACTATATCCTGAACTTCTTCCACTGCCGGAATCGTCCTTTCATGAAATTTACGATTTAATTCTTTCTCTACCAACAAAGCTAATTTGACTGCTTTCTTGCGATTGGGATCGCCAATAGCTTCCATGGCTTTATATATGGCGGCTTCAACCTTGGCTGGATCAAAATCTACTATACGGTCATCTCGTTTTTTAATTTTGCTAATTTTACCCATAGTAACAATATATATAATAATTACAATAATAAATTAATTAATTTTTCCTCTTTTTCTTAAAAACCGCATTAATTTCCCTCTGAAAACTTTCCAAATCCTCAAAAGCCCGATAAACCGAAGCAAATCTGATGTAGGCAACCGGATCTTTTTTCTTCAGCTCCTTAACCACTAATTCCCCTATTTCCTGGCTGGTAATCTCATTTTTCTTCCTGGCCTGGATATTTCTTTCTATTTTATTGATTAAAATGCGAAAATCCTCATTGCCAATCGGCCTTTTCTCAAAGGCTTTTTTCAGCCCGCTCTCCAATTTTTCCCGCGCATAGGCCTCTTTACGGCCGTCACGCTTGATAACCGAAACTTCCAGAAGCTCTACCTGTTCATACGTGCTGAAACGGAAACCGCATTTAAGGCATTCGCGGCGTCTTCTAATAGTAATGCCGTCTGATCCTTCACGGGAATCAACCACTTTAGTTTCTTGGTAATTACAGACGGGACACTTCATAATCTTTGTTTTAAGGGAGCAAAAACCCTTACGCAAAACAGTATTTTGCTTATTTTGTTATAACCTTAAAATACTATATTTAGTATTCTCTATCTTTATTTTAATACTATATATAGTAAGCGTCAAATTTATGTCAAGCTCCAAAGGCCTTACTAATTAATTTCTAGCCAATTCAGATATTAATGCCTAAAATCAAGATTTTTCCTGTGTCGTAAAAAGAAATTTCAAATATTTTTATAAAAAAATAAAAAAAATGTGGATAACTTTATAGAAAAAATTTTCTCTACACAAAAAGTCGCCTGCAATGCAAGCGACCTTCATATATATCCGTGTTTATCTGTGAAAAAAATCCGCCTGCCCTCCGAAGCTCGAAGAGCGAAGGAGGGTGGTTCAGCCCTACATCATTTTCTTTCTGATAAATGCCGGGATATCCAAATCCTCTTCTTCACTTTCATTTTCCTTGGTATTAACTTTATAATCTTCCCTTGGTTTTTTCTTGTTTTTTTCCTCTGCCTTAACTTCCTGGTTTTCTTTGCTTAAAAATTGACTGGGTTTATATAAATTTTTTTCCGGCGTGTATATTTTGGTCTCAACTTCTTTGTTTCTGATTGATTTGGGCTCAAACCCGGTGGCAATCACGGTAATTTTAACCTGGTCACCCAGTTCTTTATCAATAACCGTGCCAAAAATAACTTTGGCGTTGCTGTCTGCTGATGAAGTTATAATCTTAGCTGCCTCATTAACTTCATGCATGCTTAATTCCGGTCCGCCGGAAACAATAAATAAGACGCCCTTAGCCCCATCCATTGATAATTCTAAAAGCGGACTGGAGATGGCAGACTTGGCTGCTTCTATGGCCCGATTTTCACCGCCTGCTTGGCCAATGCCCATCAAGGCTGTACCCTGATCTTTCATAATCGATTTGACATCGGCAAAATCAACATTAATCAAACCCGGGATGGTAACCAGTTCGGAAATTCCCTGAACAGCCTGTCTTAAAACATCATCCACAATCCCAAAAGCTTCAAGTAAAGAAGTCTTCTTATCTATTATTTGAAGCAAACGATCATTCTGAATGGTAATTATAGTATCAACTTTATCGCTTAATCTGTCCCAAGCTCCGTCAGCAATACCTTTACGCTGCGCGCCTTCAAAGCTAAAAGGCTTGGTAATCACAGCGACGGTCAAAGCTCCCAGCTCTCTGGCTATTTCCGCTATTTTCGGCGAAGCGCCACTGCCGGTACCGCCGCCCAAACCACAAGTGATAAAGACCATGTCAGCCCCTTTTAGAACTTCGCGTAAATCATTTTGGGATTCTTCAGCAGCTTTATAACCGACTTCCGGATCCATGCCCGCGCCTAAGCCGCGGGTAATTGATTTGCCAATATGCAGCTTTTTATGAGCCTGCGAATAATGCAAAGCCTGTATGTCGGTATTAACACTGACAAACTCAACTCCTCTGATTTTAGAATCAACCATGCGATTGACGGCTGAACCGCCGCTACCGCCGACCCCAACTATCTTAATTTTGGCAAAAGTTTCGATTTCCGGCTTAATTTCCATATATTTTAGCTATAATATATTAATTACTATTACCATATCAATTTTCCAGCTATAAGTAAACTACTTTTTGCACAAGAATGGACACATTTTTTGTTCAATAAAAATCAGGGCACGAATGACTTAAACCATTTTTTAATTTTATTTGTTACTCCAGTCACGCTTTTAAAGCGCGAAATACCCTTACGCTGTTTCATCATGTGGCTGGCCCATTTTACTAAGCCGACTGAAGTAGTAAAAGATAAATCATTAACCTTATCTATCACGCTGGTAATGTCATAAGGATAGCCTAGAGCTGCCGGTAAACGCAATTCCCTCTTACAGACTTCAATAATTTTAGGCAATTTGGCTCCGCCTCCGGTTAAAATTATTCCGGCCGGCAAAGAGCCGCTACGATCAATTTTTTTCAGTTCATTATCGATTTTATCCAAAATTTCCTCGACCCGAGCTTCAATAATTTCAGCCAAATATTTTTTACTGACTGAACCTTCTTCATTTTCATCAATCTCGCTCAGGGCAAATTCGCTCTTTTTATCAAGTTCTTTGGAAATTGCCAGCCCATATTTCATTTTAATTGCTTCCGCCGTTTCAATTGATGTCCTTAAACCAATGGCAATATCAGCGGTTATGTGCTCAGATCCCAAGGGTATAATAGCAGTTGTCATCAGATCCCCTTGCTCAAAAACAGCCAAACTGGTCGTGGCACCGCCGATATTAACGACTGCCACGCCAAGCTCTTTCTGACGGCTGGTCAAAACAGCGTCGCTAGTCGCCAAGATCCCTAAAATCAAATCTTCTATATCCAAACCCGTCTGATATATGCATTTGGTTAAATTTTTTATCTGAGAACTTAATCCCATGATTATATAGGTTTCAACCTCCAAACGAACCCCGGTCATACCGATCGGATCTTTAATGCCGCTTTGGCCGTCAACTGTAAAACTGCGCGGTATCACATGCAGAATTTCATAATTAGGTGGCGTGGTCACTGCTTTAGCCGCTTCCAAAGCCCTTTCATAATCCTCTTCCCGAATTTCACCGTCAGTTTTGGAAACAGCCACCACACCGCGGCTGATTTGCGCGATAATATTACCGCCGGAAATACTAATCCAGGCTTGTTCAACCGGTATGCCCGTTAACTTCTCAGCTTTATCCAAAGCCTTGCTGATACTGGCAGCGGCATCTTCAATACTGGTTATCACGCCGCGATTTATCCCCTCTGAGTCCTGCTCAACCGCGCCGATAATATGTAATTTTTGATTGGCTTCTTTGGACATTCGAGTTGCCACAACAACTTTGATTGAAGTCGAACCCACATCTAAGCCGACAATAATTTCCTCTTGAGACATAAATTTGATTGGATAATTAAATTCCTTGCTTCCAAACGATAAATTACTAAATTATTAACGATAAAAAATAAGGGTAAAAAATCAAAAAGCCGACTATGACTGCCACCAGCGAACCGATAAGCACAATCGCGGCGGTCATATCTTTTATATCCTGGACATAGCTGTGAAATCTGGGCTTGATCAGGTCAAGCAGCCTTTCAAAAATAGTATTTACTATCTCCAAAATAAAAATAAAGCCGATAATAAAAATAATAATAATAAGCTCAAGAACATCAATCTGGAAAAAAATCGCTAGAATCAATATGATCAAGGCAATCAGATTATGAATGCGAAAATTCTGTTCGGACCAGAAAACCTTTTGCCAGCCCGCAAACGCGTATTTAAAGCTTTTAGCCAAACGCCGGAAATTAATCATAAAAATATGATAAAATTTTATTTTGGATTGTTTCCATTTTTAAATATTGTTTTTGATTTTTATCCTGATAGCCCAATAAATGCAATAAACCGTGGATAATCAAAAAGGCTAATTCTTTTTCCCGGGAAAAACCAAAAACTTTTGCCTGTTTGATCACCTGGGCGTAACAAATAATAATATCTCCCAAATAAAGCGGCTCTTCCGGATTATTTAAGGCCAAGCCTCCTTGCTGGCTAAACGACAAAACATCGGTAACTTTATCTTGGTGTCGATATTGCTTGTTCAAACTTCGCATTTTGCCCGAACCTACAATAATGACGCTTATTTCTTTTTTAGATTCGATTTTTAAAACCCTTGCCGCACTTTCAACTATCTTCCCCAAAAGCTTAAAATCTTTCGGCTGCTTAGCCTTTAGCTCCCAAAAAATATTATATTTCATATTTTGCTCTTACTGCGCGTTGGCATTCAGATTTAAATTAGCCGTCAGAACCAAGCTAAAGCTATTAACCATCATTTGCAATGTAGTAAGGAAATTAACTTCTTTGAGCGTGCCGATATTATAACTTATCATGAAAACCTGATTGAGTTTATCAGAAACTTGCAGGTAATAAGTCAGCTTATCAGGGCTTATCAGTGCCGTATAACCTTTTTTTGTGGTAATTTTTTCCAGCGAATTTAAATCAGCGCCCGGGGATTGGGCCAGATACCAATTAACCAGATCTGTTTGCTCCGGATTATCCTCAACACTGACCGCAAAATATTCCTCGGTGCTCGACTGAAAAATCACCTCATTCAGACTGGAATCCGTAGGCTTGGCCAAAAAATCCTTGGGATATAAAATTTCATAGTTAAAAAGCGGGTTGGAATATTTATTGACCAGACCGGAAGTTGCCAGAGCCGCGCCGCCTCCTTCTTTGGGATTATAGCCGCCGACTAATTCATCGCCATCCAGATAGCCGTCTCCGTCAGTATCAGGCTTTCTTTTTTCCGTGGTATAAAGATCTTCTTCAGTATCTGTCAGCCTATCCAAGTCCGCATCGGCACTGGTTATATAATTAATCAAGATAGGCACATTAATATTCAGATTCAAATTCTCATTGGTATTTTGATTCTCATTAACGTTCAAGTTTTCATTAAGGTTAATATTAACGTTCGAGTTCTCATTGGCATTCAGGTTATCGTTGACATTGAGATTGTCATTGGCATTAGTATTAGCATTCAAATTTTCATTGGGCTGATTCAAGTTTTCTTCAGACTGATTCTGATTGAGATTAACAGTCGGAACAGCTGGCTGATTATTCTGGTTGCTGTTTGGCAGCGCCACTTGCCGTAAAGAAGTGTACAAATAATAAGCGCCAAAAGCCATACCGGCTAAAACCAAAAAAATGACAAGAAAAACAAACAAAAATTTCCCCAGTTTACTTTTTTTCCTGGGGGATAAATACTGATGAAACTTTGCCGGCATAACATGCATTTCGTACGGATCTGTTTTTGCTTTTTCCTGAGCTTGAGTTCCCGCGCCTTTTTGATTTTGATTAAACATAAATAAAAAACTAAATAAACAAATTCAATAAATTGGAGTCTGTTTGCTGGTTAAAAAATTATTAATTGTCACTAATCACTGCCTAAAACAAGCTAATACCCGTGCTTAGGGAGTCGGGGTCACCGGTAATTTGCCGGGGCCATTGGGATTATAGCCATTTTTTATTTCATCGCCGTCAGTATAGCCATCGCCGTCAGTATCGGGATTCAAAGGATCTGTTTTATAATTATCAATCTCTTCCTTATCAAACAAACCGTCGTTATCAGTATCAGCGCTTTGCGGATTAGTACCCAAATTTATTTCCTGCTCATCTGTCAGCCCGTCATTATCAGAATCAATGGCAGTATTGATATTGGCATTAAGATTGTCATTCAAATTAGCATTGACGTTCAGATTGGCATTTAGATTATCATTGATATTAAGATTGTCATTCAGATTAGCGTTTAGATTGGCATTCAAGTTCAAATCGGCGTTCAAATTGTCATTTAAATTAGCATTCAAATCCGCATTTATATCTTCATTGAGATTAGGCAGGGTTATATTGCTATTGGGCAGATTAACATTGCCATTGGGCTGAGTCGGCTGGGCCACAAAGCTCAGATACGCCAGGACACCGCCAACGCCAAGCAAAATAATGATAACGACCAGTAAAATCACTAATAATACCTTTTTACCCCTGCCTGACCTTACCTCCGGAGTCAAAGGCTGTTGTGGCGTTCTGGAGCCGCCGCCAATGCCCGCAAAAATATCTTCCGGCTCTTTCATAGGTCTGGGAGCCGGACCGCTCTGCATTGGCCGTGGTGCCATAGGCTGCCCCGGCTGAGCAGGCCTGGGAGCTCCTGGTTGCGGCGCTGCCGGCCTTGGGGGCATCCCGCCTGTTTGTGGGTTTGGTGTATCAAACATAAATTTTAAATTTAAGAGTTAAAATTATTGATTAATATTAATAACTTAAGGATAGATTGGGGAAGAAAGAGTCGGCTCTGGGAAAACATACTTAGTTACCATAATCTGGTTAAAAGTAGCAAGAAATGAATTAACCCCGTCCTGATCAGGCGCATAAGCAAAATCCAAACTTTTATCATAATCCCCTGTTATGGCTATATCAACATACTTAACAAGTACTCCACTGTCATTTTCAATATAAAATTGTAATTTATTGCTGGCATAGATTTCCACAATTTGCTTTTGATGTAAAAATGTATTCTGCGGAAAAGCTGTTGCTGATAAGCCTGTTAAATTTGTAATTGGTAAATTTGTGACTCTATCGCGCCATGCCTTTGAACAGGTACTACTCGAACAATCGACATCGTCTGTACAAGGATCACCTACATCTGTGCCACTTTGGCAGATCTTTATGTCATCCCAATAAGCAAAGTGAGTAGTAAACGTACCTGAAGTTAAAGTTTTCAGTGACAAAACACCGCCATCAAGGCCAAACAGCGCTTTATAGTTATTCAGCCAACTCATATTGGTTGGGGCGGGTATATAAAATCTAGAAAAAACCCTGAAGTCATTTTCGAATGTTTTTTGGGAAGCAAACCCTAAATAGGTATACTTTTTATCAATAGTTGTAACGGGTGTACCTCCTGTCCCGCAAATACCATCTTTAAATGTAGATCCTTGAATAATCCCCACAGAATCAATGGAGCCAAGAATATTACCGACAAAAGCATTGCAATTAGCACTAGTAGGTAGACCATTAAAGGAAGTTAAATTTATATTCCAATCATTTGGGTTGGTACCGGCTCCCAGCACAGTCCACTTAGTACCTAGAGTTGCAGCATCTTGGAAATCTTCAAACAAGTCAAAGGTATAAGGCCCATCCTGGAACCAAGAGGTTGATACTTCAGGGGATACGTAAATATCTGCCGTACCATTTACGCTACCGACCTTGGCTGGTATTTTCGGTACCTTAACCCAGACACTAGCTGGAACCGTGTTTTCATCAATATAATAAGGGATATAACAATTATTGTCCGTAATATTTAATAATACAGGGTTGTCGTTGGGGTTCGCCGGCAGAGTGTAATTAAATTTAACCTGATAGTCTGTTAATACCTGATTTGTTGTATTAGTAACGGTAAATTTCTTTACTCCGGTTCCGGTTGAGCTAAAGCCAGGGCAGGCGCTGCAATATCCCCCCTCGCACTTCTCACCTTGGGCGCAAACAAAATTATTTGCGCAAGCTGTTCCAACGGCGGGTGGAGGCGCTGCATCCGAAGTGCAAACTATTCCCAGCAAATGATAACCGGTTGCGCAGCCATTACAGGTATTATTGCATTTATCAGCTTGACCATTAGAGGCAGTGCCATCATCGCAAAGTTCAAGTACGCCGGCTGCGTTATTATCAAGAGTGCCATTGCCGCAGTTAGACACGCATTGATGAGTGGTAGTATTAATATGGTAACCTGTTCCACAGCCATCGCAGGTGGTATTACATTTACCAGGTTGTCCGTTATCAGCGCCATTATCACATAGCTCAGTTACATTAGCTGTATTTTTATTAATAGTATTATCGCCGCAATTAGAAACACATTTGGCGGAAACAATACGGAAGCCTGTCCCGAAACAACCGGAGCAGCTACCATTGCAGTAGCCCAGTATGCCATTATAAGAACTGCCGTCATCGCAAAGTTCTTGTGTTGGAGTGGAATCTATGGCACTGTTACCACAATTATTAGTTTGCGGATTTATCTGGCATACACTACCTGCCACATGATAACCGGGTAAAATATTGGTAACGCAACTTACAGCTATCGGAGTGGTAAAAGTAATTGCTTCAGATTTTATACAATAACCCGAAACTGCGTCACAGCTTGCGCCAAGTTTGCTGCTGCAATCATCAGTTGCCGGAGCTGTGCATTTTCTATTATAAACTGTTTTTAAACTGCCGCCGGTTGCCTGACTGCCATTATCTATAACTTGATTGGTAACGCTAGTAAATTTACGCTCGATAATTTCCGGCTGGCGCGCCAAAACGCACCAGGCATTCAAATGAACATCTTTACCAAATACCGGCGAATCAACCTGGCCGGTCAGCAGATTAACTGAACGCTTATAATCGCGTCCGGCATTATCAGTTGCCCAGCTTGAAGCTTCATTAAAATCATTTGCCGACCAGAAGTAGCCGTTGGCAAAAGTCTTATCAATATCCGGCGGGAAAAAATCAGGATTAACCGTACAACTGGTATTATCACAGCGGACTTTTACCAAACTGATTAATTCCTCAACCGTAGGTAAACGAAATAGCGGTTTATTGTCCACTGTTTTTAAGCCTTCACAAGTATTTATAGCATTTTGCCAAATATAACCGGGCTGAGTATCGGTAAGGCCCGCGGTCTTATAAATCGGCAAAGGCCGGCTCATCCAGACCAGACCGGTGCAACTGTCTTTCATGGTTAGGTCATTCTTATCGACAAAATTAGGACATGTTTGGCCGGATTTTAAATAATCTTTGACTGTATTTGCTGTTTCCACCATGGCAACGATCTGCCAGCTCAAAATACCCAGACAAGCTATCATCAAGGCAATGACAAAAATTTTAAACCAGTTTATATTAATCATATTTTTAAACGTTTATGCCAGACGTATTTCGGTTTCGATTAATGTTACGCCTAACGTAAGCCGCCAAACGAAACGTATGTCGAAACCGTATAACAACCAACGATTTTTATTCCTTACAATTACAATAAGAATATTCGGAATTAAACGGCGCCGGCTTATTGGTTAAAGTATCGGTACAGCTTTTTTCCCGGTTATTAAAAGTATAATTACAGCCGGAAATACTTTGATTCGGCAAACAATTGCCGTTCACATCCACATCAACCATTTTATTATTACTGGCAATCAATGAATCCTGGCCTGTCTGATCAAAAGTATCCGTAACGATATCCAGACCGACTGACTGGCAGGCTAAAGTTTTCTTACCTTGGCAGACTTGTTCGCAAGACTGAGCCGGCCGGCTGTTTAAATAACAATTATCCACTCTGATGCCGCAAGTCTCCCGATCGCAGTGCAAAATACCGCCGTCATAGCCGAAACTTTTACAGCTCTTATTATATTCCCGCTGAATATCTTTTTCAATTTTACCGCCGGCTGATGTGAAAAATTCACAGGATTCACCGGGATCAAGCTGGCCGTCGCCGCAATTGGTTTCTTTCAAACAATGAATTTTTAAATTGGTTGTGGCTGGATAGCTTTCAATGCTGCCGTATTTGAAATTAACTGCCAGCGCCTTTTTACAGACAGTATTGTCTTTGGCCACGCAAGTGCTGGTCCAGTAAAGATAATTGTCATCATTAGGGATAAAGCAGTCGGTGGAACATAAATTACCCGCATTTTCATCATAACTGCAACTGGCCGGGCATAATTTCAAAATATCTTTATCAATATAAGGATTGGCAGGATCTGAATTTGTCTGGCTGACCAGGCTGTATAATTCAGCCACGGTCGGCAAGCGCGATGGCACGGCGCAGCCAATACTCAGCGCGTCCGTATAGTTCCAATTGGCGTCAATTTTAGTAATATTATCACTCGACAGCCAGCTTATATTGCTGCAACGATCAGTAATATAAGTCTCATTGCCCAAAGTGACTGCCCGCAAATCCGGGCATTTGCTGATGTTAATGTCATAAGATACAGAGTTTTCAGGCAGAGGTAAAGCTAAATTCAGACTGGTTTCCGGTTCCGGATGATACCTTAAATAAGTGGATACTTCCTCTTTGCATTTATTTTGGGCTGTATCGCAATAATAGCCTAAAATGCAATCATTATCACTTTTACAGCCATAGCTGTTTCTGGCGCCCAAACATTTTTTATCAGCGTCGCCGAAATTCCTGATGGAACAGGATAAATTGCTGGCGCAGACGCGGCATTCGGCGTTGTCTTTACTCTCACAGGTCTGCCCATAAGTATCCGTGGTGCAGCTGCCGCCCATTTTTATATGAGTGCAATCAGAAGAGCACAAAGGATCAGACTTGTAATCGCAAGTCTCAAATGTACCCGCGGAATTTGGCCGCTGGATAATGCCGTCTCCGCAATAAGTACTTTTACAAAGACTATTACAGCTAACACTTTGACATACATTATTAGTACAAGAGCCTGTTTTGCCGCAATTACTGTTAGTTGTACAGCTCAGGCCTACTCGGTCATCGCAATTTTCACCAAAGCTGCTCTGAATCTGCCCGTCACCACAATATCCCCCGTGATACTGGCATAAGGCTCCGCTAACCGGATCATTTGCGCACTGATACTGCGGTCTGGCGCTGGCTTCGGCAATTATTCTTATATCATCAATATTTATATTTAAAATTGCACCTGAAACTGGGGTGAAAATCAATCTGAATTCCTCACTCAAGCCAGTACTCATAACCGGTGTCGTAAATTCATCAAGCTGATAGAGCTTCCAATCGGCTTTTAAGTCAGCTGCTTTTTCTGCTAACTCCGTCTGATTCCCCAGCCAACCCTTAAGTTGGGACATATTACCGACTTGAAATTTAATGGAACCAACAGCGCCTTTAACCCGTAGCGAAATGGTATATTTTTTATCCGGAAAAAAATTAATTGATTGCTGCAAATTCATGACTGTATCAGCTGAACTAGCCACCATTTTCAGGCCGGATCTGCCTTCAAAATATTGATCAGTATCCAAAATAACTGTTCCGCTGTCTTTTTGCCAGGGCGTAAAATAGCCTTCAAATCCTGGGTTATAAGCAATATTAACTGTTTGTTCCGCGCTCGGCGGCAAATAATTTTTTGCATCGCATTGTTCGCCATACTGCATTTCCACCTGCCCGTCACCGCACCAGCCGCCATAAGTCTTGCAGTCACCAACCGCTGCCTGCGGCGAATACATGGATACCGAATAAATTATGGGATTAATATCTAAAGCCAAGGGATCAGGTAATCCAGCCGCTATTTCTGCCAAAGTACTTGATACTGGAATATTGGGCAGATAATAATGATCACCCACAAAATGCAGAAAAATTGTATGCGGTCCTGCTGTTAATCCGCCAATAAAAAGACTGCCTGTTTGTTCGGTATTGCTAGCTGGAATGATTATAAAGCCTGCCAGTTGTCCTAGATCAGTAGTATCAACATAATCATTATCAACATAAACGCTGAATATTAAACTTTTCAATAAATCATATTTTCTATTATCCGTCGGGTCAATC
This sequence comes from Candidatus Parcubacteria bacterium, assembly GCA_026395755.1. Classification (GTDB taxonomy): domain Bacteria; phylum Patescibacteriota; class Patescibacteriia; order CAIXNZ01; family CAIXNZ01; genus JAPLYC01. The sequence goes on from JAPLYC010000023.1 coordinate 22,939, forward strand.
AAACCATATTCCGGTATATCAACTGCGCCCTGCTGACAATAACCATCCGGATAACTGGGTGGATTTTTACACTCATCATTGCTGCTACAAAATGCAGTTATATCAGAATTGCGGCAAACACCTTTAATATTATATAAATCATCACCCGAATGTTTCTGGCTGATTAAATAATCAATTTGTGAGGTAGTTAATTTGGTCAGATCATCAGCCCAATTAGCTGCTTTTATCGTCAGATTATAACCGCCAACTTGAGGCAAATTAAAATTATAGCTAGCTCTAAAGCCACCGTCAGATTTTATTAAATTTAAATTATCCGGTAATTTCTTTACCCAATAGGTATAGGGTCCTATAGAAGAACATGCTAAACTAACTACCTGACTCCAATCTTGACTGTAATTTACGCAATCGGCTCCGTTTAAAACAGGGACAGAGCTACCGCCTTTACCTGAACACATATATTGAGAATTTTGATCAAAGCCGGCGCTTCCCTTTTTCAGCGCTGCCGGAATCAAACCCTCATCGCATTGTTCACCGGCTTTGGCTTCAACAACTTTATCACCGCAAAAACCGCCGCAGTCTTCAATGGTCAGATTGCCGCCCTCGCTGATGGTGCAGGAAGATGTGCAGGAAGCTTTAATACTGGCCTCATTATACCAGTCCTGAAGTCCAAATAGCCGATCACACCAGGACAAACCCTCTGTCATGGGCATATTGGGATCGCAGCTTTCACCGCATTGGGTCTGCCAAAATCCGTCGCCGCAGGATTGTTTCCAGCTGCCGGAATAACAATATAAATTTTTGTATTGGGTATTAACGCAATTTGCACCCTGGCTGTCGCAGCCGGCTAAACAAGCGCCGGGCTGATAACAGTCATTAGTGGGATTCGTATCATTATTGTCATAATAACAAAAGCCGGGCTGACACAGATCCTGCTCCGTATATTCAAAACGATTTATAAACGAACAACTTTGACCATTATCACGGGAAACATACTGATAAACAAAGTCACCGTCATTAACATATGCTTGGCCGGCTTGAGGACTTGGTGCTGCAAATAAACCTAGTTTGCAATCAGAAGCGCCGACTCTCAAAGCGCCGTCAAAGACACTATACGCCTCGCTGTCAGTCATTTTACAGCCTGAAAAAAAAGTTTGATCGTAAAACTTTAAATTAGATTTATCCCAGCAAGTCAGCGGATCATAACTGGAAGAACAACTGGAACAATAACCTGACATACACTGCTGGGTCAGCGGACAGCCTGTCACTGGATTATTGGACGCATCTCTGGTGCAGATATTTTGACAATTTGCTTTATCAATAGCATTGGTGCAATCATGTTGGCTTTCTTTTGTGGTTGACATGATGTTTAACGGATCTGTCGGCAAAGCCGTGCCTAATTCATTGCCCAAAGTAGCCTGCCAGGACGGCCAGGTGGAAATAGAATGATTTTTAATATAGGTTCCCGCGTCTAAAACAGGACATTTACCGCCATGATTGGATTTATAATTATCCAAAAGACGGCCTAATTTAAACATATCGGCCAGTCTGACAGTATCGCGGCGCAATTTGTCTTTTTGCATTTCCGCGTCCACCAAGTTCACCGCCTCCATCTTGTTTTTATTAAACTTCCAGTTAGCCATCATTTGCTTAAAAATATTAATGGAAGGCGGTGCCGCGTCCTGGTTGTAAGCCATCACATAAATATTGGTGAAAAAATTATTGCGGTCAATATTGGCCGCGCTGATATAAATGGTTCTTTCGTCCTGAACGCCCAAATAACCGTCAACTTTTACTGCTTTGACGCTGGCTGTGGGCTGGATTACATTTTCCCGATACCAAGTCTCAGGATCTTTATGATCCTTATTGGTATAAATTCTGACGCCGATGATATCTGTAGTCGGCGAGGTTTGATTAATTGAAACGCCGGCAATCACCGGATTTATATCCAAAATATTATTTATTTTATTACAGGTGCTTTGCGGACAATCCGTATTTCTCTGGCAGACCTTAGCCTCATTAGCGCCGGCTACGCAGTGGCCGGTTTCTATGTTAACTTCATCAAAAGTATTCAAATTACCCGGCAGAGGATTAGACGAAGGATCAAAATAATAATCACTTAAAAAACGCAGATTTACAGTGTGTTCTCCCGGGTTTAAATTGCCGATTAAAACCGAACCGTCCTGCAGCTGGGTAAAATCAGTCGCGGGAATAATAATATACCCCTTACGATAATTTTCTTCTTTATCACCGGCGGCAAAAACAGCAGGCATATCCAGATAAACACTAAAAATCAGACTCTTAAACAAGTCGTATTTATTAGTATCAGTAATGACATTATCATCGCTATATTCTAAAACAGACAAGCTTTTGGTTGCGTCGCTGCTAATCTGATAAGAATGATAATTAGTGGTATTGGAATTGCTAAAAATATAATCCAATTGCTGGCTATTAAGATTGGCAAAATTATCAAAGGAATTAGCCGCCTTGATTTTAAAATCGTAATTACCTTCTTGAGCTACGCTAAATTTATAGGTTAAATCCATCAGGCTGGAAGCATAAATGCCCTTGCCATCCCCTGTTTTTTGGACAATGCCGGAATCGCTGGTTAAGGCTGAACAATTCGCGCTAGCCACCCAGGCTGGAGGGGTAATATTAGAATCATAGAATTTAAAACTGTCACATTCAGAAGCGGCTTTACCCAGGGCAGCCCCGCTTTCCAAATATGAACTGACCGGAAACAAATATTGTTCCAGCAAAGTATCCTGGCTTGAAGGCGCTAAATTAGCATCCTGCGCTATACCGGCCACAGGCAACAAAAGCAACGCAAAAGCAGCCAGTAAAATTTTTAGTTTTAGTTTTATCATACTTTTTTATCTAAAAACGAATGGGAATTTCAATATCTATTCCGCCTACAGTATTATACTGCCTTAAATCATCAAAACTGATATAACCGCCCGTATTATTATCATATATATATATTATACCAGTTATACCAGGATTTTGCTTAAAGGGGGTAACAATCCAGGTCTGTTTTGCCATAGTCTGACTGCCAGAGCCTGTTGCTGACATGGCATAAGTAAAATCACTAGAATTACTGTCTTTGGTAAATAAAACAACTGCAGTTACGCCCGGATCTGGCGTATCATAACCAGAATCACCGTTCGGCCAGGGATTATTACTGCCGCCGATCTTAAATTCCAATTTATCGCCTTCAATGACAAAAGCGGCTGATTGTAAAATGCCTGTGGGCGTTAAACCCTGAACAACATTAATATTTTCCCAGGGCTGGCCACGGTATCTTTCGGAAGTATTTATCCACCAAGCGCCCTGAATGCCGGCGCTGGCGCCTCCCCTTTCTCTGGGCAAATCACGAAAAACCGGCTGGGAATTAAAAGCCGTACCTGTCAAATCAGCCCAGTATGTCAGATTGCCGAATTCAAAGTCAGTATTTTGTAAAATATTTAATTTGCCTTCTTTAGGCGCCAGCCAGCGCGCTGCCGGTAAAAGCGGCCCGCCCGGAGTGGCAGCGTCACGGCAATAATAGGTCTGGAAATTATAGGCATTAATAATGGAAGATATCGGGAACTTTTCATCAATGCCCGGCCAGGGATTTTCGCACAGTAAAATGTAAACGGTAAATTCTTTTTGCGCCGAAACTGTGCTGCCCAAGGCCTGAGCTTCAATGACTAATTTGGACACGCCTTCTTTAAGAGCCGCGGCAGTGGCAAAAGTCACACCGGTATCATTTTTCACTTTATAATCATCATCCTTAATAATATCGCCCAAAGTCATATCACAAACCCCGCCGGAACCGCAATCAGCATTTTTTGTGCAAATATCTATAGTGGCAGCACCTGATGTGCATAAGCCATAATCATTAGAAATGTTAATTGCTTTTTGCGGATCAGAAGTATCGGTTTTGGACCATTGGAAAGTGGCCTGCAATTCCTGACTGCCGTTATATTTGGCTATAGCTTTATATATATGCTGATTGCCTGCCTTGGCAGTATCCTGATCATAATCAGCCGCTAACTGGCAATTATTTTTGCCGGCGCAGATAAATAAATCATTATTGCGGAGTTCTGATTGCTTAATGCCGGCAACCGGTGCTTTGCGATAAACACTGACATCAATCCAATCCACATTACAAATACCGCTTGTTGAATCACCCTGATTGCCCATGGTTGTAAATTCAAAGATATAAGCTTCCATATCGGTTCCGGCAATTTTTATTCTCTTGGGTGAATTACTATAATCCAAAAACGCGCCGTCAATGCCGGTAATGCCCACTACTCCGCCTAAAATCGTCACGCCATAAACTTGTTCCGGATTCAAAAGACCTTTAGGCACAATGGAAACTTTGGTGGCGCCACTATTTTCAATTTCCAGCTTATAATCAGCAACCTGAGTGCAACCGGATTGAGCCGAAACATCTTTTTTTATGCCGATTAATTTCTGTACAATATCAAAGACAAAAGCAATTGCTTTATTTATCATTCCCTGACTTTCATCATTCTTAGCAGTAATCAGGCCTGAAGGACAAATGCTCAGTAAAAAGTTAGTTTTATTAATTTTCTTTTGATCAATTATTTTATCAAAATAAATATTTATTTTAGCATTGCGGCAGACCAAAGTACTGGCGGTAGCATCTTTATCAACCGGGTTGGTTGACTCCACCTTAATCTGTTCGGCAGCCAGACAAATTTGAGGACGGATGGTATCACTGACTGTAAAATCAGCCGGCAGAGGCGGTGTAAGATTCGGTAAGTGCTGAGTATCATTTTGTAAATTATAGCTCGTAACCAAATTAATTGGACCGGTTCGGGCATCGTCAGTAATTGCAGAAGTATTTTTATCCGGTACCTCCATGAGTGCTTTATCTCCTATCCAATCAGGCCTGCAAGTATCCGCTCCGCACGGGGCTAAAGGACAATCCTCATTTGTAGAGCATAACTCTCCCGCTTTTGTACCGCTCAGGCAAACTTTACACTGGGCATCAGCAGTACATTCCCTGGAATTCGATAAACAGCTGCCTCCGCCGGGACAATTAGCATCCGTAGCACATAGTTTTGTAGCATTATCGCCGCCGACACAAAATTTACCCGAGCAACTTTTATGGCACAGCCAATTTGCCGGACAAGCGTCGCCGGGCTTTAAGCCTTGCTGATGAGTCAATTTGTAAAGATTAGCAATTTCATCTCCTGACAAAATGCGGTTGTAAATCAAGGCCTGATCTATTTGGCCGCCAAAATTTCTATACCATTCCGGATTCCCATATGTTTGACCAAGTGTTGAGATCGATGTCTTGGTTTCAGAAAATTTTACTACCCGGCTAATATCTGAGTCTAAAACACCATTAATATAAATTTGAATGCCTGAATTTTCTACTGCAACTATGGCAATTTCACTCCATTCTCCAGACTTGATTGTATTGGCTGAAAATATCCAGTTTAGGTTACCAGGCGTGTAAATACCTATTTTCCCATCATTGCCATTAATTACTAATATCTCAAGAGCTCCAAAATGTATACCAAGGGTATCTAATCTATTTGCATCAGCGCCGGTAGGAGCAGTCCACTTTATTTTGGCAACAAAAGTCATTTTTCCGCCTTCTTTGCCATAATTATTATATAAATCAGGGTCATTCAAATTGCCGAGATCAACATAATCATTTGTACCGTCAAGAGATAAAACACCGTCAGAAACACTGGCTCCGCTAGTTAAAATCCCGTCGTAATTATGTCCGGAAAGATCCTTTACCTGCCCATCTTCTTCAAAAATATAACCGGCTAAAAGTCCGACTTTATTCTCAGCAGGCAATGCAATCAGCTTATCACCCTGGAAAAAAACCTTGCCCTGGTCACAGCCAAAATAACAGCCGGTCAAAGTCGTCCAGGTGCCGATCTTGCCGTCAGTCGGAGTAAAATCAGTAATATAAGGCGTGCAAAAGCCGTTAACACATTTACTGGTGTCTGCGCCGCAAGCCAGACAATCGCTGTCAGCGTTGCAAGCCGGTCCTATGACTGGTGAGCTACAGCCATCAGTATTGAATCTGCAGTTATTATATCCGATCGGATTTTGCGGCGGATAACAAGCTAAAGTCCCTAGCGCGCGCCCAAAATCATTACAGGTCTTTCCGTTCAGTTCCTCGCTAGAACAAGTACCATCAGCGCCGCAATCGCATTCTTCATTGACATTGAGCTCGTCATTGCCGCAGGTTTTTTCCAAAAGCAGTTCGCAATTCAGACCATCCGCATCGCAAACAAGAAGTTGACATTCGGAACACTCAAAAGTACAGGCCTGAGTGCAGGCAATATCGCCTTGGCAGCTGCCGCCCACGCCGCATTCTGAATTGGCCGTACAAGGAATATCCGGCGTTGTGCCGCCAACACAGATCTTTGTACTGGAGCACTGGTCAGCGGATGAACATGGTTCACCTTGTTTATCTCCGCTGGCGCAAATCTTGTCATTAGGATAGCCAGCCTGACTGCAAGTCAGACCGGGCGGGAAAGTGGTTGTATCGCATTGTTCGTGATAAAATGACGTCGTATTTACACTATAAAACTCCTCAATTTTATTATTGCCGCATAAGTTCTTAATCGTTTTACAGTTAGAACCTATACATAACGACAAATTACAACCAGTGTTACATTCGGCATAACAGCTAGAGATTTCATCATCAGGATAAAGCGGTGAAAATAATTCCGTGCAAATTTTTGTTAATTCCGTCGGAGAAATTGTCGGCATTAAACTGCCGTCGCACATCTCGCCTTTATCAGGCTCGATTTTCTGGTTGCCGCAGAAACCGAAGGTAACTTCAAACTGCTTCTCACCGCTTTGCTGTTCACCCTTAGTGACTGAAACTTTATTTAAGGCTGTTTCAGCCCCAGTGCCAAAACCGGCCGCGTTATCAGGCACGCTGAAACAAATATTTTTATCATCCCAGCCGTTTTGCGGACAACTTGGCCAAATCGCTTTTTTCACAAAAGATTTAATTATAGAAATATAGCTTGCGCCGTTTAGATTCAGATCATACACATTAGAATTAGCAAAATCAATAAATGGCTCCCCTGCATTATAAATATGGTTGCCTTCTGTGCCTGCTGAGCCATTAAAATCATCGCCCGCAGGATCAGGTATATTTATTGGATCATAACCCGTTTCTTCACTATTAGACTTACCATCTTCGCCATAATCCAAAAACGGTTCTCTTATAGTAGCGTCTGTCGGTTCAAAAGTAACATAATCCCCATCAGCTCCGGTAGCTGGCGCAGACCCGAAATTTTCACCGTAAATCCTGACATTTATTTTGCGGTTGCCGTAATTAGGAATCAACTTGCAAATCTGCGGACCCAAAGGATCGGTATTCACTGTAAAAATAGGACTTGTCTTCGGAGTCCCATCCGGATTATTCGGAAGATCATTACTGGTATCTATTAATCCCTGAGCAGTAATCAATTTAATTGCGCCGGTTAGCGCGTCATCAGCCAAATTAGAAAGTGTACGGCGATTAGGCACTTCCACGGTCACTTCATCATAACCGCCGGTAGTGGAGCAATTCCAGTTTGGCCAGCAAGCCGGATCAGCCAGTTCCAGCCCCTTTGCCCCTGAGGCAACTTGCGCTATTTCTTGGCTGGATAAAGCCCTGTTGTAAATGAAAAAGTCATCAAGCTGGCCAACAAATTTAGAATACTGATTACCAAGCTGAGTATCGCCATTCCAGTTGTATAATTTAAGTTCGGGCAAGGGAACATCATCAGTCAGCTTGCCGTTTATATAAATTTTATAACCAATTCCCGCTTCCATAACAAAGGCAATATTATTCCATTCAGCGCGCCTGATCTGGCCTACAGAGTAAGCATACCTATCACCACTGCTGGTTTTAATATATGCAACTAATGTAGTCTGATCTGCGGTGGTTGGATATATCGTGAAAAAAATAGTACCGCTGAGACAATAGGTTAAACCAATAAGATTTGTACCCGCAAAACTATCAGCTTTTACCTTTAAAAGTAAAGTCATTTTTCCGTTGTCAGCGCTGCCAAAATATTGAGCTTGATTCAGCCTGTTATCTAAATCCATATAACCCGTAAGTGTAACATTCAAGACTCCATTACTAATCGTAGCATCATTCTTCAATTCGCTGCTGATATCGGGATTACTTAAAGAACTCCTAAATAACCCCTTATTGTCCGTTGAATTAAAAGTATACCCTGCGACTAAGCCATTAGTCGGTATCTGATCGGTTGAAAGACCGCCGTTAAAATAAACCTGACCCGGCTGACAACCAAAATGACAGCCGCTGATAGTCATCCAGGTGCCGACTGCTCCTTTCAAAGGAGAAAAAGACCTGATTTCCGGAGTACAAAGCCCGTTTTCGCAGCGACTGCGAGTACACATAACGCCTTGCTGACAATCAGTATCAGAACGACAAAATCCGGTAATCGATGCCTGACATTTATCATAACGGTAAAGGCGATTATGATGAGGAACAGACGGATCATCATATGGCACGACTTTCCTATAATAATCTATCGTAGAAGCACCCCATCCAGCGCTGTAAAGCGGATAATCATTACGATTGGTGCCAAACCAGTATTTTTGATTTTTCCAGTCATAAGCACCCTGCTGTTCACCCGTATACCAGGCAAAATTAGTATAAGCGCCCACCCACTCTCCTTTGCTCCAATCAAGGATGCTTACTGAATTAACATAAAAATTATAAAAATACTGTTCATCGGCTATGCCCTGCGGATAAGATGCGTGGAAAAAATTGAACCAATTCGGCAGGGTAGAATTTGGCTCGGCATTTTTAACAGATACTAAGCCTACCTGTTTCCAATCATTATTTAATACTTGGATCGTCATGCCCGAGGCGTTATCGTTATAGCCAATAACCAAAATATTACTGCCGGTATATTTTATAACCATACGGTTATCGTAATAAGACCAATATGTATTAACTGTCGTGGGCCAGCTCGTGCTCCAATAAACGATCAAGCCCTGGGGGATTTCTTGCATATCCCAGACATAGGTACTGTCAGCTTCATTAAATTTTATCTTGGCAATGCCCCACCAGTTTTTCTTATAATCCTTGTGTGTCGTAGGCAGCCAGGTTCTCCACAATATATGATTTTGAAAACCGACATAAAAGCCGTTAGGAGTATAAATCAAGGAATTAGTCGGCATCGGAGCTGTGAGGAACTGATCACCCGGTGTCGGATCATCGGGATAATTAACAATATACTGGCCTGATGCGTTTTGCTGATATTGATATTTTTTATAGACCCGCCCCAATTCCGTGCCATTGTAACCTGAACCGATTTTCCAGATTGTCATCTCGTTATCTTCAGGCAATTTGCCATAAAACGTATACCCGGAATGAGAGGTATTATTATACATGGTATATAAATAAGTGCCGTCAGAGGCTAAAGCGCCCATATTAAGATCGGAAAATTCTGTTTTCGAGCCATTATCAGCATTGCCGGCTCGGGTAAATGTTTCTACGGGGAAACCCTTTTCTCTGGCTTCCAAAGTGCCATAATATCCGCTTGAGCAGATATTCAGTATCTGCAAAGGCAGAGAATTACTTGGCGCATCTTTATATATAATGTCGTATTTATTGCTCGGACACCAGCTGGCAATGGCAAAGCCTACGCATTTTCTGCCTGCTTCCACTTTCTTATTAACCAAAACCTGTCCGCTTACGGCGCTGACGGGAATCGTGGAAATAATCCCTGAATCCGTCCAATTGGCCAAGTCAGTAATAACAGCATTTTGCCTTTCATTAAAAACCAGATTATTTTGTCCCTGAACAGCATCAAAACGCACACCAATTGCCTTGATTGGGTCAGTAGGACTGCCGTTAGGCTTAGGAGCGCCTGATAGATCCTGCAGAGCGCATAAACCGGCGCCGAGCGGATTATTGTTAACCTTAAATGTTTTTTCATTGCTGACTAAACCCTTGCTGGTGATAATTTTCACTCCGCCTGTTTGAGCATCAGCAGGTACTTCGGCAATAATGTAATTATCAAACCAAACAGCATCAGGACAGCCGAT
>JAPLYC010000099.1 GCA_026395755.1 Candidatus Parcubacteria bacterium
GCCTTTAAATTCAGAAGCATTCTGAAAATCAGGAGAATCAACATTAAAATACACGGGATTAAAAATCTGTTCTATCATTAAACGCTGATCACGTTTAGCTCCAAACGGTCCTGACTTGCCGATATCATGGAAAAGACAAGCAAGCAATAATTCCTCTTTTTTAAATTTACTTTTATCTTTTTTATTTAAATCAGACCAAAGCAGATCAATAACCTGAACCATTTTCACTGCGTCTTCAAAATGGGAATCCGGCATATTGGCCAATTCCACCAAACGTTCGTGAAGCTCTGGAAATTCCTTGATATTAAAATCAATGGCTCTGAATTTTTCAAAAACATAATCAGCCTCTTTTTCGATTTTTTGAATTTTAGGTGACTCGTACATAATATTCTAATTAACTTATAAACTAATTAACCATTTAACAAATCAACGCCTACTTTTCCGGTTTCATAGTCGGAAAAAAGACCACATTGCGAATTGAAGGCTGATTAGTCAAATACATGAATAAACGGTCAATTCCGCCTCCATAACCGCCTGTAGGGGGCATACCGTGCTCCAGGGCGCGTATAAAGTCATCATCCAGCATCTGGGCTTCCTTATCCCCTGCCTCGCGCATTTTAACTTGTTCTTCAAAGCGTCGGCGCTGGTCAAGCGGGTCATTTAATTCGGAAAAAGCATTACCGACTTCTGCGCCCAAGACTAAAATTTGGAAACGTTCAGTGCGTTTGGGATGCTTAGGATCAATCTTGGCCAAAGGAGAAACTGCCACAGGATGATTAAATAAAATTGTCGGCTGGATAATATTTTTACGGATAAATCTTTTATAGGTACCGTCAATAATTCTGCCAAAATTATGAATTCCTTTTTGCATTAAGGCTTTCATTTCAGCAGCCAAATCTTTGTCGTTTGTATTTAAAAATTCCAAAAGATCCTGGCTATAATCAGCTTTGTCCAAGTCTACGCCGGTTTTTTCTTTAAATATCTCGACATAATTAACTTTGGGCCAAGCGCCGCCAAAATCAACCTTGGCGCCCTGATAATCAAATTCCAGTGTGCCAAAAGTATTTTTGATTACTGTTTTATACATTTTTTCTAAAAATTTCATCAAATCATTCCAGTCGGCGTAAGACCAGTAAAATTCAAAATCGTCAAACTCCTGTAAATGCTGGGGACTCATACCTTCATTGCGAAAAACCCTGCCGATTTCATAAACTTTTTCAAAACCGCCGACAATCAGACGCTTGAGGTGTAATTCCAAAGAGATGCGCAGATATAAATTAATATCCAAAGCATTATGATGAGTGATAAACGGCTCAGCCTCTGCGCCGCCGGGAATTTCTTCCAGAATCGGGGTTGCAACTTCCAGGAAATCGTTTTTGTCCATAAACTTTTTAAACTCCTGGATAAACCTGGTTTTCAATTTAAATAATTCCCTGACTTCCTGATTCATAATCAGATCCAGATACCTCTCGCGCAAACGAATTTCCAAATCTTGTAAGCCATGCCATTTTTCCGGCAAAGGACGGAGAGCTTTGCATAATAACACATACTTACTGACCAAAATTGAAATCTCACCTTTATGAGTTTTGAAAATTTCGCCTTCAACCCCGACAAAATCACCAATATCAAAATTCTTCACAAACCAATCATAAGTATCCTTGCCTATTTTATCTACCTGCAAAGCAATCTGCATTTTCTGGCTTTCATCCATTAAATGACAAAAGCAAAGCTTACCCATGTCGCGCATGGTCATCAGCCGGCCGGCGGTTTTAACCTTAGTCCCCTCTTTGGACTCAAAAGCTTTTTGCAGGCTGACTTTTTTATCAAACTTGGCAGGGTAAGGATTTATGCCTGAAGCTACAATTTGATTTAATTTTTCTATACGGACATTGCGTTCGTCTAGTGACATAGGGGTATAGTTTAGTAGTTTAATAGTTTATTGGTTTAATTGGTGATTGGTATATATTAATTTTAGCTAAAAAGCGGATAAAAGTCAAAATCAAAAAAGGAGCAGTTTTAAGCTCCTTTTTGGGTCTAAACTTTATTGAATTGATAAAACTTTGTATTTAATTAACCCTGCTGGAGCTTCCACTTCGACGCTCTCCCCTATTTTCTTGCCCAAAAAAGCCTGACCAATGGGTGATTCATTGGAAATCAAGCCCTGACTGGGATTAGCTTCGCTGGGGCCGACAATCGTATATTTTTTAGTAGTGCTGTCAATCTTTACCTCGATAGTACAACCCACGGAAACACATTTTTTGGTGCCTAAACCGTTAGCAATAAGTTCAGCATTATTAAACACTTCTTCCAATTCTCGGATTTTTGCTTCATTCATACCCTGTTCATCCTTGGCTTCATGGTACTCGGCATTTTCAGATATATCCCCAAGTTTGACAGCTTCTTCGATTTTATCGCTAATCTCGCGGCGACGCACCGTCTTTAAATGGTGCAATTCCGCGGTAATTTTTTCCAAGCCTTCCTTGGTCAAATATTTCTTGTCTTCTGACATTTCGTTGTAATTAAAAATTAAAACTTAGAATATCTGTTTGGATATAATAATTTATAAAATACCAAAAGCGTTTGTTTGTGTCAAGTGGATAAAGTTAAACGTTATTCGATTAACGGTCTCGGTTAACGTTTCGTTTTCCGTCTAACGTACTACGAAACGTCAAACAATACCGATTAACGATTTTCGATTAACGATTTTTTATAGACATTAAAGTACCAATTTAAAATATCGTAGGTAATGGGCACAGAAACGGCGCTACCTTCTCCGCCTTCTTCAACTAAGACTGTAATGGCCACCTCCGGATTATCAAATGGTGCAAAGCCGGTAAACCAGGCGTGATTTGGTTTATCAGAACTCCACTGAGCCGTCCCCGTTTTTCCGGCCACCGCAACGTTCAGACTATTCAAATATTGTGCGCTGCCCAAAGTCACAGTCTGACGCATGGCATTTCTGACAATATTCATATTCTGAGGACTGATAAAATCCTGATGGATAATTTCCGGCAAAATGATCTGGCTTGAATTTTGATCCTGAAAAATTTCTTTAACCAAATGCGGTCGATACAATATCCCGCCGTTTGCCAAGGCTGAAGTATAATTTGCAATCTGCAAAGGATTGACTAAAAGATCACCCTGTCCGATAGCCATATGGTATGTATCTCCGATAAACCACTCTTGATTTTTGGTCTTAAGTTTCCATAAAGGATCAGGCACCAACCCGGCTGTTTCACCAGGCAGGTCAATACCTGTTTTATCACCAAAGCCGAACAATTTAAGATATTTTGCCATTCCCTCCGGACCCAAGCCCTGGAAATCCTTATAACCGCCGCCAATAATATAAAAAAAAGTATTAATTGACCAGGCTATGGCATTATATACATTAGTGGCGCCGTGTCCGCCGGCTTTCCAGTCAGGAAAGAACCAGCGGTCATTAAGTAATAATCCGCCAGTACTCATAAAAGTAGTCTTGTCGGTAATTAATTTATCCTGCAAAGCTCCTGATGCATAAACCATTTTTATAGTGGAGCCCGAAGGATATTCGCCTTTTATGGCCCTATCAAATAACGGATTGTCCTCGTTAGCTAATAATTTATTATATTCCTCCGTGGAAATCCCGCCCGCAAATAAATTATTGTCATAATCCGGCCAGGAAATTAAACTTAGCACGTCCCCATTTTGCGGATTAATCATAATCACACTGGCCTTTTTTTTGCCGTATTTTTTTAAATCAGCTTGCAAAATTTCCCTGATTTTATTTTGGACCTGCTGATCAATGGTTAAAATTAAATTTTTGCCATTTTCAGGCTCCTGGTAATAAAGCACTTTTTTCTCATGACCGGCAACATCAACTTCAATTCCTTCCTTGCCATACTTGCCCCTTAAAATCGGCTCAAAGCTGGCTTCCACGCCGGTCTTGCCCAGATAATCACCAAGCAAATAACCTTCATTGTTCTTGGCGGCAAATTCCGCCTCGGTGATTTTTCCTTCATAGCCCAAAATATGAGAAAATGAATTCCCGTAAATATATTGCCGCTCATATCGAGTTTCGATATAAAGCCCGGGAACACTTTTGGCTTTAATCATGAGAAGCATGGACTGTTCATAATCAATATCTTCTTTAACTGCCAGAAGATACTTAAAATTTTTCGGATATTTTTGCATTATACTGATAATATCCTGGGCATTTATACCTATTGTCTCGGCAATTTTATTTATCTGTTCCTGACGGGTCGTTTCGTTTAAGGCTAAATCCTTAGGCATAATCAAGGCATCAAAGAAGGGTACGTTTTTAACCAATTGGCGTTTTTGCGAATCGTAAATCAAACCCCGATCAGATAACAAGGCTTTTTCTCGGGTACGGTTGGTATCAGCGATTGCGCTATAATAATCGCTTTTAATAATCTGCAGGTAAAAACTTTTTACTAAAAGTAAGCCCATGCCCAAACCCAAAAGAAGTAGAAAAAAATTAATCTTTTTATCCGATAAGTACTTACCCAGGAAAGTGGCACCGGTTTGAGTGCCTCCGAGGTCTCCATTATCGTGATTTTGATTAAAAAATAAAAAATCATCTATTTCCGTACTGGCACGATATTCTCTTTTAACTATTAATTCAATCATCTTTTTACCAATATTGTTAAATTTAACTTTTTAAATATAGCTTTGGCCAAAACAAATATCAGACTCATTAAAATTAAATTGTTTATAATCTGCCAGATAAAATTTGCCAACCAGACCCAATCAAGGCCGATATATATTCTTGAAATTCCCAAGAAATAGAAAATTAAATTTATTATTGTCAATAATAAGGAAAACGCGACAGTGCTTAAAATAATCAGGATTAAATTGGTGGCAAACGTAAAATTTATAAAAATTTGCCTATGGAGATAATCAACCATAAAAATAATAATCAGATATATAATAATATAGCTGGGAAACGGCAAATACGAATAAAAATTAGCCAGTAGGCCGATAAAAAGTGCAAAAGCAAAACCCCAGTTTAAGCCCGAAACGAAAGTAATAAACACCAAGAAAACCACTAATAAATTCAGCCGTTCCGGCGGAATAAAAGCGATAAAAACGCTCTGGCTCAAAAAAACCAAAACCAAGGACAAGAAAAAACAATAGAAATACTTAAGCATCTTTTATTGGTTAGGAATTATAACAGCTACGATAGAAATTTCATTATAAGCAATCAACGGATTAATGGTAGCAGATTGAAACAGCTCGCTGCCCTGACTGATTATACGGTTAATTTTTCCAATTAAAAGACCTCTGGGAATATTAGCTTCAGTTCCGGAAGTTATAATAAAATCCCCTTCATTAATTAATATATCTTGAGGAATATAATTAACCTTTAAGCTTAAACCATATTCACCTTCCGCCAAACCATTTGTTTTATTGCTGGATTCCAGACTGATAGCGAGCTGACTCATTTTATCATTTAAAAGTAAGACGGTTGACATATAATCCTTGGTATCAATGATTTTACCGATAATAATACCCCGATCTACCACGACAGCAAAGCCGTCCCTGACTCCGTCTTGAAAACCCTTATTTATAATTAGGGAATTAGCTTTATTCGTATCTTTGCCAATGACAGCCGCTAAGACAGTATTATAATTTTTATCTTCCTTGAAATTAAGAATAGTCCGTAATTTTTCATTTTCCACCTGATAAGCCTTTAGCTGACTATTATCATAGTTTAATTGATTGAGCTGCTCCTTTAATTCAGTATTTTCCTTTTTTAAATTTTGGGCGTCCTGATAATTAATAAACGAGTATTTTAATTTGGTTAAAAAATTAAAAGTATTGCCCTGAGCCATCCCCATGACATTAAAAAAATTATCTTCAAAAATTCTTAAAACTCCGAGATAATGGAAAAAAATAAGCAGTATGATAACTGCTATGATATAAAATTTAATTAAACGATTTTTACGTTCAACTAGCATATTTTTAGCTTGATTCTTCAGAAGTTGAAGAAACGGCTACATTTTTTAGCAGCTCAATATTATCCAATAAATAACCGGTGCCGCGCACCACTGCAGTTAAGGGATCATCCGCAACATAAACTGGAATCTGTGTTGCCTGAGAAATTGCCTGGTCCAAGCCTTTAAGCAAAGCGCCGCCGCCGGTCAAAAGGATACCTCTTTCATAAATATCAGCCACCAATTCCGGCGGGGTTACTTCCAGGGTAGCCTTAATATTATCGATTATTAAACGTACTGATTTGCCCAAAGCTTCCCTGATTTGCTCATCATTGACAATGATTTCTTTAGGTAAGCCGGTAATCAAATCACGACCGCGCATTTGAGCTTCTAATGGCTGCCTTAATTCAGCAGCTGAACCAACCTTAATTTTAATTTCCTCAGCCACTTTTTCACCCAATAAAAGATTAAACTTATTACGCGCATACTGAACAATATTTTTGTTCATCTCATCTCCGGCAATTTTTATTGATCTCCAGGTAACTGTACCTCCCAGGGAAATAACAGCTATTTCGCTCGTACCTCCGCCAATATCAATAATCATATTGCCGACTGCTTCACTAATGGGCAAACGACAGCCTATTGCGGCAGCCATGGGCTCTTCAATTAAATATACGCGCCTGGCTCCTGCTGACAAGGCTGCGTCTTCAACAGCTTTTTTTTCTACTTCAGTCACATCCAAAGGGATTCCGATTACCACTCTGGGACGAAACAGCCAGCTAAAATGACCCTGATTTATCTTATCAATAAAGTATTTAAGCATTTTCTCAGTTACTTCAAAATCAGAGATTACACCGTCTACCAATGGCCTGACCGCTGAAATATAACTGGGTGTTTTTCCCACCATTTTTCTGGCTTCATCTCCGACAGCTAAAATCTGACCATTTTTTTGATTAATGGCTACTACTGAGGGCTCGTTGATAACAATACCTTTTTCCTTAACATAAACCAAGGTATTTGCTGTACCCAGGTCAATACCCACATCTTTGGAAAATTTTCCTAAAAAACGGTCAAAAATCATATTGATACTAATTTGCTAATCCGCTACTAATCTACTAATTATCGGTAGATATGTATCTTTATATTTTAATAATTTTATTTATATGTTTTTCCAATTGATCAAATTTAACTAATTCTACTTTATCAGAATTGCGTAATTTAACTTCAATACTGTCTTGTTCAAGCGTCTTGGGGCTTAAAACCAGTCTGATGGGCAAACCCAGTAAATCACTGTCATTAAGCTTTAGCCCGGCTGATTCATCACGATCATCATATAATACTTCAAAACCAGCTGTAATTAGGCCATTATATAGCTCTTCAGCTTTTTTGGCAAGTTCCTTTTCCGCTTTTAAAGATATCAAATGAATCTGGAAAGGAGCAACCGCGAGTGGCCAAATTATGCCTTTATCATCATGATGTACTTCGACAATAGTTCCCATTAACCGGCTTAAACCAATGCCGTAACAACCCATGATCACTTCCCTATCTTGGCCCTCCTGATCTTTATATTTTAATTCAAACGGCGCAGAATATCTGGTTTTTAACTTAAAAATATTGCCAACTTCAATGGCCTTGGCTTCTTTAAAATCTTTCAGGCTCAAATTACAGCTTTGACATTTTGTTATTTCATCGATCACCTCCTTGTTATAGGCGATTTTACATTTTGGGCAGATATAAATAATGTCTTCGCCAGCCTGAGTTATTGTCTGAAATTCATGAGAATATTTAGAAAAAGTACCTCCCAAAGCAAAGGTCAAATAAGTCTCCTGGCCAATACCGCAGCGTTTAAAAATATTAAAATAGGCCTGTTTTGCCTGTTCATAGTATTCATCCAGATCTTTTTCATCCAAATGAAAGGAATACAAATCTTTCATTAAAAACTCCCGGCCTCTTAATATCCCGGATTTAGAACGCAATTCCATGCGAAATTTATTCTGAAACTGATAAATATATACTGGTAAATCCTTGTACGAATTAATAAATTTTTTTAGCAAGGGCACAACAACTTCTTCATGAGTAGGACCCAGGGCAAATTCATGGCTGCCGGAATCAGTAACTTTATACAAATCATCCATACCGCTCCAGCGGCCTGTTTTTTCCCAATTTTCCTTAGGCTGTAAGGACGGCATAACAATTTCCTGACCTCCAATTGCGTTTATTTCTTCTCTAATTATCTGCTCGATTTTATTTATAACCCGCAATCCCAGGGGTAACAAAGTGTAAACTCCCGCCATAAGTTTATCGGTATAGCCGCCTTTAATCAAAAGCTGAGCATTAATGCTTTTTTCTTCGGCAGCAATTGATTTTAAAGTTTTGGTAAATAAGAAAGACTGTTTCATATTTTTATACTAGGCTTTGATTTATAACTTATAAAAAATATTTCCAGCAGGGCTAAGGCCAATATTAACAAGGCAATATATTTGCCAACCAACAAATTCATGCTGTTTAAATATAAGCAAATAATAATGAGCAGAGAAAACCAAATCCCCTGCCGAAACGAAGCGGTTACTTTTTTGAAAATCAATTTATCGCTGGTAAACAAAATTCTGAAAATAAGTCCAAAAATGGCGAATGTGCCGACTAAAGCCAAAAATAAACTCAGATAAAAAAAGATCAGCGCCAGGATGCCTCCGGCCAGAGGATCAAAAAATAAAATCATCGCCCCCAACGCCAAATAACAGGCAATAGTGGCAATCAGCATGAGAATGATATAGCTGCGTAAGGTCATATAAATATTAAATTATTAATAACATAATATTAACATAAAAAATCTATCTTGACAATAAATAGATTTTAGCTAAATTTAGATAAAATCTTTAAATAATTAACCTGATATTTTTAATAAATTCCGCGCCAGCTTTGTCATTAAGCTCTGCTATGATCCTGGACTTTTTGAAATTTATTTCCTGACTCATGGCGCTGCTTAAGCAGGCTACGTTTAAGATATAATTTTTGAGATATAATGGCCTTACTTTCCTGGCTATTTCCTGACCAAATTCCCTTATTATAATTTTGGAAAATTCCTCAATTATTAAAGCAGAGCCGACTTGCCTGGCCAGCCCTGATTGCTTGATACGTTTTGATAATAAGTTCTTGATGCTATCCATATATATTTCGTTTATCGTGATATGGTATCGACATTCGTTTCGGAAATCGATAAACGTATAACGTGACGATTGCGTTTTACGAAAAACGTAACGTTAACCGAAACCGTTTACCGTCTTACGATTACTTTTGCGGGGCGGGATTCACTGGTTGGCTTGGGACAGTTTGTGCCGGCTTTACCTGGTTTAAAATACGATTAATTGCCTGAGCCAAAACTAAATCATCAGTTTTTAATTTGCTAATTTCATTCTGCAGCGCCATATTATTCCATAATAAAAAACCATTGGAAGCAATCAGAATGCCGAGGATAAAAATAATCACTAATTGCAACCAATTAAATTTTTGACTTCTATTCTTTAAAATCATATTTATTCATATTAATTATTTTTCATAAACGATATAAATAGTCACAATGTCATTTTCAACCCATGTACCGTTTAGCACATTAACTGTAAAATTTGTTCCGTCATACATCACGCCCTGATCAAATCCGTAAGTCCAATCATCAGCCCAAACTTCATCAGGATCAGCGCTTAAAGCCAAAGTGGTTGCTCTTAAATCTGCTATTTTATCCTGCGTGACTGCCTTACCCCAAGAGACTAAAAACGTACCTGCCGCTGCTTCACCGGAGGTTAAAGTATGCCTCACAACATCATGGGCTAAATTCTCATTACCATCAGTGCTTAAATAATTTGCGGTCAAATCGCCGGAAACAGATAGCCCCTTGCTCAGGATAAAACGATTATCGGTACTATCCCATTTCAAATTGCCATATTCAGTATTTGTGCCCAACAAATGAGAACCGAAATAAATCATATTATAAACAGTATGGCCGCTTGAATCATATGAATTATCATTCCAGAAGACCAAGGGATAATTTGAAGTGTTATTCGGATTAATCATGCCAATAATAACGCCGTGGCCATCATTAGACTGATTTATGACCGAAAGAGTTCCGATGTTACTGGGGGTATTTCTTCCGATTACAAACAATAAATCAGGCGACCGGCCTACCCTGGAAAAAGCGTCATAAAGATTAAATTGACTGCTATACGTTAAGTCGTAAAATATTACGCTATCAAGTTTACCGTTAAAATAATTACCAGCTGAATCTTTACCGATTAATAAATTGGCACTATTACTGATACTGCCTGTAACCGCGGAGATATCTACAGTTGAATTTTGCCAATAGTCTCCATCTCTAAAAATGGAGGCATTGCCCCCAAAATCAAAACTTACCATAAAGTGATGCCATTTACCGTCTGAAAAATCATAGCCGGTAGCTGCTGAATCAACAGTATTTGTGCCATCGCCTATAAAAAATCTTAAAGAGTCAGAGCTGGAATTATAATATATTTCATAGCCGGTATCACCGTCGCGTTTGGAAATTACTTTTTTTCCATTATTACCCAAAGCAGACCCATTAATCCAAAACTCTATGGCAAAATCATTATTGCCCATATCTAAGCTTTCATGATCAGAAATTTCAAGGTAATCATCAATACCATCAAAGCTCATACCATGTCCATACATACCGCCCTTACTCCAAGTGGCACCATTAATTGTAGCGAAATTATTATTATCATCATTACTATATGTTTTTATACCATAGCCCTCACTAAAACCTAAAGCTAATTTCTTATTGCCGGTATTTTGAAAAAAAACAGGGTCATAAATATTCTTTTCATTTAAAGATGCGGGCGAAGAAATTAAATTTTCCAAAGTAGTTTCTGTCAGGCCGGCTTTTAGCTTATCATTTATATATAGCGTATTAAATGATGATTGGGCATGATTAATAATTTCCGTTTCAGTCAATACGTCATCATAAAGCGCTACACTGTCCATGGTTCCGTTTAAAGAAGTATCCGCTGTATTGCCATAACCAAGCAGTAAAGTAGTCGGCGCCGTAATTGGTGAGGTATATGTACCAGTCGCCACAGAAGCGCCGTCAACAGAAACTTCATAATTACCATTATTCCAGGTCATGGCATAATGATGCCAGTTGGTATCAGGAATGTCATAGGTCGTATCGGCTAAAGTGGCATCCCCTACTTTGGCATATAAATCACTGGTTCCCTGTTTTACCAATTCCAATGAAGTTGTACTTGATTCTGAAAAATATGCCAGATAATCCGTCTCTGAAGTCGCTATATTATTTAATTTTGCCCACATTTCAATTGTACCAGTTGTAACGGACACACCTGGATCAGAAAAAGAAATATAATCGCCGGCATGATCCAGGCTAAAACCATAACCATAATAACCGCTATTAACAAACGGGTAATTGGCATTATATGAGCCGTCTGCATTGCCTTCCAAGTCATTTATGCCTTCGAGCGGCGTTGAAAAATCATAAGCCAGTATTTTATTCTCATCAATAAAATGAGTATAATCACGATCATTCTTGGTATTATCTATGGCCGGTATATTATCGGGTATAAACATTTTCTGGTCTAAAATAATCTGGTTAGAAATTCCATCATAATACATGTAGCTGTCTTCAAAATTAGTACCATCAATGCCGGTTAAAACCAGATACCTGGATTTAAGCTGATAGGCATTAACATTCAGCTTGTATTGACTACCGCTATATAAACTCTGGACTTCATCTGCGCTTAAAGCTCGGCGATAGATCATAAAATCATCTATTCTTCCTTTGGCATAAGTGGTATCATAACGGCCGATATGTAAATCAGCGGCTAAATTTTCCATAGCGACATAACTGCCGTTTTCACGTTCAGCATCATCCACAGGCAATCCGTTGAAATAAATTTTTATCCCGTCCGAAGAGCCATTGCCATTATATGTAGCAACTAATTGAACCCAAGTACCTTCATAGCCGGTTAAAGTCTCAGCATTGAACATTCGGCCGATATAAGAATTATCCACACTCTCATCAAATAGCTGAAAACTTATCTTATCATTCTCATCAATATAAAATTTATATTCGGCATTAGTATTATAAATTCCTTTACCTGCAATAATAAAATTGGTGGCATCAGCCGGCTGAATCCAGGCTGAAATGGTAAAAGGAATATCCGCAGTACCAATTCCAAAACTTAAATCATCAGTATCATCTATTTGCCCATATGCGTTTATACCGTC
Source organism: Candidatus Parcubacteria bacterium (assembly GCA_026395755.1). GTDB lineage: Bacteria > Patescibacteriota > Patescibacteriia > CAIXNZ01 > CAIXNZ01 > JAPLYC01. The sequence goes on from JAPLYC010000099.1 coordinate 12,204, forward strand.
TAAAGGCAAAATGCCTTCACTAGGAGCAGTATTAAAAGTTTTTGCGGATAAATTATTTGGGCTGCTGTCATTAGTGACGTAATAGGCGCCCGGTGATGTATAATTTGCAAATTGCAGATAGGTTACCAATGAGATATCAATTACTTGAGGTACACTCAATGAACCGGTCATAATACCGTTATCCCCGCCTGACTTTAAAATAAAATCAAGCGAGTCTCTGCCATCCAATCTATCCGCATTCATGGAATATGGCGTAGCAGTGAATCTTTTTCTGGGAGAAAAAATTTCTTCAAAAACAGTATCATTATTATAATCGAGCTCAACCTGCAGATAGAAACTGTCCTGCTGGAAAGTTACTCCGCCACTACTGGGAGCAGAGCAATCACCCACCCAATTACCGCACAAGGAATTTAATTCCACGGTAAAGACACCCTGACTGACACTGACTTTACTGCCCTGAACTTCTACAAGATCATCATTTTGATCAGAACCGTCCCAAACTTCAGTCCAAAGCAAATCACCGTCAGTCTGGGTATTAAAAATTTTAAACTGCATATTATAATCACCATCAGGAGGCGGCACGCCATCGGCATTGACTATTTTACCCTGATAGCTGAGCGTATCTCTGATGCCTTCACCGGCTATAAGATTGCCATAGTAAAGCGAATAAACATAACCTAAGGCAAAAGCAATCATAATGCCCAAAAGCAAAGTAACTGAAAAAACCAGCACCGGCTTATTTACCCTGCTTAGTCTTTTTGTAACCTGATCCCAGACTGAAATTTTAGCAAAGATTTCCTTATTTTTAATCTTCTTCATTGACTTATATTATACCATTTTTTACAGAATATTAAAAATTACCGATTACTGTAATTGTTATGGTGTGAGAGTATAAACCGGGCGTGGTATCATATTTAATTCTGGTGCCGTGGCAAAAATTTGTTACCCCCTGATTAACACCATCAGTGGGGCCATTATAAGTGGCAAAAATATGGTCAGCTGTATCAACTAAGCCTTTGGCCGGCAAATCAGCCGAATGACCTGTATATGACGAACAATTACCAGTATATGCCGGCAAATAACTAGCAGTATCCGTTGTATCTATCCCAATACCATATTCTCCATATTGAGCTGAGATTGCCTCTGTATCATAAATATAATCAATTGCAGGGCTAATCACAGAAGTACCATTTGTAAAACCCTGATCCTGCTTGATTGAACCGGTATAGCCACTAACCGCATTGGTAGCCACAGTGGCGCTATAACCGCAAGTTTGAATATCGCTAGTAGTCAATGTTCCTAAATTACAGGAATTATCTGACAATACCAGGCTTATTTCCGGTTCCACCTGGACATTCACATTTACCTGGGCAGACTGAGGCTGCATTACAAAATAAGTCATATCTCCATAACGGCTAGCCCAAATAACATAATCACTACTGCCCATAGAATCGCCGCCCATTAACCACATACGATCCTGAAAAACAGTATAGGAAAAAAAGTCACGCCCATCCCATTCCGCCCAGCTGGTTGCGGTATTCCAAGTAGCGCCATCTATCGACCAATAAACATTATTGGAATCCATACGGCTACCCGGAATATTGGCATATAGTCCGTTATTACCGCCGTAAACCCACATTTTGTCCTGAAAATCAACTAAGGCAAAAGTATATCTGGGATTCCAAGCAGCTGAACTGGTAGCCTGTGTCCAAGTACTACCATCTGGGCTGGACCAAACATCATTTACTGACGAACCTACAATTTCTCCTGTCACTGTATGAAATCCACCCATTACGTATAAATTGCCATTATAACCAAGGGCATTGTGTCCAAAACGAGTTGACCAGGAACCAACACTAGTTTCCAAATTCCAAGTCGCGCCATCAGCTGATGATAAAACATCATTTAAGGCAAAAAAATTACAATTGCCATTAGTACCGCAATTGGAATGAGAACTGCAAGTGGTACCAATATTACTGCCGGCCACACAAACCTTAGAACAAGTAGAACTCGGACAATCAGTATCTAAGCGACAAATTTCATTAATATAGGTTCCGCCGGCACATTTTCCAGAAACATCGCCACCCAAAATCCACATTTTCTCTCCACTACCATCATCAAAAACCGCAGAGGCAAATAAATATCTGCCGTAAAAATAATCAGAAGAAGGTGTGGTAACATCCCAATTAATACCATCCTCTGTTGACCAAACATCATTTAATCCGGCATAAACGCAAGTACTGGATGCTCCACAGTCTGCTCCCTTAGTGCAGGCCTTATTATTATCTGCGCCTCCACTACAGATTCCACCGCATTGAATACCGCCGCCGCCAGAACCAGTTTTACTGCCGCCAATTAACCAAAGTTTATTATTATATAGCAAAGTTTTATGTCCCCAACGGGATGACCAATCAGCAGGATTTGGATCCATGGTCCAAGTGACTCCGTCAGGAGATGACCAAATATCATTTCCAGGTCCATAAAACCATAATTTTTCCGGATCAGGACCAGCGCCATCACCGTCAAAAGCAACCATGGACGATGCCCAGCGCTTGCCAAAAATTCCATCATAATAATCCCCAATCAAATCCCAAGTGGCACCATCAGCAGTGGTCCAAACGTCATTCCACATACGATAGCCGACTTCATAACCGCCCAACATAAATACTTTACTTCCCGTACCCGGGTCATGGACCACGGTTTTCAATCTAAATCTGGCTGACCAGTTTGTCCAGGTTGTGGGCTCTGAATTACTGGGATAATGATCCTCCGGATCAATTACCTGCTGCCACCCCTGGCTAGGTTGATATGACCAGACATCATTAAGCATGGTACTGGTTATACTGGCACCGCCCATAACTAAAATTTTATTGCCCAAATCAGGCACATCTGCAGGATAATCATAGACAACAGCAGTAAAATCATTGCGTGCTGTCCACGGTGCTGAATAATTACAGGTACTGCCGGGACAACCTGAATTATCAGTACAAAGCTTGCCTAAATTACTTCCTCCCTGACAAAATTTAAGATGCGTCCAGGTTGTAGCAGCAGTGGTTGTCGCCTGCCAGACATCATTTTTTGAATATGGAGAACTTAAATTATAACCGCCTAAAATCCATAATTTTTCACCAGCACCGTCATCATAAACAACCATTTGATGGATTGTTAAATTACCAAAACCCGATGACAAGGATACTTGATTCCAGCCAGAAGCAGGATCTGAAGTTGACCAAAGTTCATTTAAAACTGTAGTTCCGTTGTAACCGCCGGAAATCCAGATTTTTCCGTCATAAACAGTTGTGGCAAAAAGGCCCCTAACGCTCCAGTCAGCATTAGCTACTTGAGTCCAGGTTTTTCCATTTGTTGACCACCAAACATCATGATAAAAAACACGAGTATTGGAACCGGTATAGGCATCGCCCCCGAAAATCCACATTTTATTAGCAAAAACCGCTGCGCCAAAAGATTTACGCCCAGCCCAGGGTGCATCTTCTGTAATTAAATCCCAATTTTCCCCATCCTGAGAACGCCAGACATCATTTTCATAATTATTAGCAGACCCTCCTAATAGCCACAAATAACCCTGGAAAGAAAGGACTTCATGGCCATTGCGGCTATGCCAGGGCATTGAAGATCTAGTTTTTTTCAGCCAATTTGCCCCAGTCGGCGGATTACATATAATCTGTTCTCCGGTGCCAGCAACAGTAGCAAGGATACCGATATCATATTGGCCGGTTGCCGAGCTGGAAACGGGATAAATTCTGGAATAATGGGTAGGATTATTTTCTGTCAATGAATAATGGCTTTGCGCCACCCCATCATCGCCTTCAATCACAGCCCAAACATCAGAAGCTGTAAAATTTACCACAGCGCTAATCGTAATATCATCACCCGGATAAATAATATATGGCGTCACGCTGCAACTCATGGTATTAGCTGCCTGAGCCTCTTTTACTAATTGATTGATCGGAAAAATTTTAATAATAACAAAAAAAATTAGCAAAATAAAGCCGGCCGAACTCAAAGCAATGCTAACTTTTATTGCTAATTTTTTCATTTTTATAAATGCTAAAATTAATCAATTTTCATTGATCCTTTTCATCCTCTCACTCAAACCGGAGGCAAAAAGCCTCCGGCAAGTATCTCAAATCTCTGATTTTATAAGCTTAGAAATTTCCAACAATGGTAAGCGTAACTGTCTGGGTATAACTTCCCGGAGGGGTGTCAAACTTGATTCTGACCCCATGACAAAAGTCTGTCTTTCCAGTTGTCACACCGTCTACAGGCACAGCAGAAGTGGCAAAAACATAATCTGTTGTATCTGCAGCCAATCCATTAGCATTTAAGTCGTTAGTTAGACCATCATAGTTTGTTGTACAAACACCAGTAAAATTAGCATCAAAATAATCCAGAGTATCGGTTGTATTTACCCCAATGCCATATTCACCATAAGTAGCTGCTAAAGCACCGGTACCATTAATTTTACTATCATCCACTTCGGAGGTAATTGTAGAGGTTCCATTGGTAAATGCCTGATCTTGCTGAATATAACCGCTATAACCATTAACCGCATTGGTAGCCACAGTAGCACCATAACCGCAAGTTTGAAGGGCATCAGTTGTTAAGGTACCCAAATTGCAAGTATTGTCTGATAAAGCGAAAGAAATAGTCGGATCAACCGTGGAAGTAATATTCACCTGGTTGCCATTACCGATATAAGCCAGATCAGTTTGTAACCAGACTATGTCATCAGGAGGAGTGGCATTTGCAACCAAACTTTCTACTGCTATTTTATAATTCCCAGCAATTGCTGGTGCTACCACGCTACAAGCATCAGCCCCGGCATTACAGTTTAATGAATTGGCATTATCATTAATTGACCTGAATTTGATACTCATAGCACCGGCAGCAATTGTGTTAGTTGGCTGAATTACTACTATTGTATAATTGGCGATTAAACCAGTATAAATAACTGTCTTATCCCTAGTATCGTCCGTAGATTGGGTACTCGTTATACGCTGAGTACCACCACTACAAGTACTTGTACCGACATAAACCACTACTTCTGACTTAGTATCAGTAGCGCTGATTTTTAATTTACTAAGATCATAATTATTATCAAAAGCCACAATTATTTCATTACCGGTATTAGTACCAAAATCATAAGCCGTATAACCGTCAGGATCTGTCCAGCCAACGCAATAATCAGTATAAGCACCAGTCGCAATACCTGAATTAGGTGTGATAGTAACGGTTGGCGCCAAAGCCAAAGCCTGGTGCGGAGCAAAAAAAGTCAATAATGGTACCAGTAAAATAATTAAACACACAATAAACAATTTTCTGTTAAGCATAATTTTGTAAAAATTAAATATTAATTATTTAAAATATATATAATATTTTTATTAAAAATTTCCTAAAATACTATAACTAATCAACTGATTATAAAATCCGGCTTTAGTCTGGGGAGATACTGCTAATCTAAGTGTAATTAAAGCGCTTGTGGATAAGTCTCCTTGTATATAATTATACACTGAATTGGCACTTAATAAAAGAGCACCTGTGGATGAAACAGGAGTATCATCATCGCTGTAATCCCCTGCCTTGATCATGCCTGTCCCGGCTGTTAAAGCCAGACCATAACCCTCGGTTCCGGCAGTAACTATCTGGTCTTCGGTTATATTGGCAATAGTAGCCTGGCTATTACTCAAATTGCCGTCAGCTTGGATAAAAACCTGAAATCCCGTAGGTAAATTAGTTTCCGGTGCCAGGCGATAAGAACATTCACTGACAGCACTATGGGAAATAACGCCGAAATTACAGCCTGTAAACACTCCGTTATCATCGCTATTACGCAGTTCAAAGCTTATGCTGGGCTCAATCGTGCCTGTAAAACCAACCATATCAGTAGTTAAAATCTGGGTAGAAATAGTACCCATATCGCCAAAACTGCCTGAAAGACTGATATAATAGGCACCTGCTATATCCGGATTATATATATGCTTATCTCCCACTACCTGGTGGCTCGCGTTGGTACCGATTTTAATGGTTATAATTGAACCTGACGCAATTGTATCAGTATCATTTTGGGTAAAAGTAATCGTTTGACCTGAAATAACAGCTCCGATATTGCCACCCACGCCGGTTCCGGCTGTTAAGCCTAAGTTTTTATTGGCTCCGTCATCCAATAAATCAATATCCGTATAATCAATTTGAGTCAGATCAAAACCGGTATCAAAATATACTTCCAGAGTTTTATCCGGTGCCCAATCAGACGATGTGGTAAAGGTAATTTCATGATTAGCGGCTGTCGCAATAGTCTGGCTGCTTAATTGATCGCTAAAATCGGAAACCAAGCCGGCTTTGACCTGGTGAAATAATAAATATGAGATACCCAATAGTAATAATATTAACAAATTTTGAATCCGATGTTTCAGCATAGTTATCAAGCTAAATCACGCCAATTTATGGCGGCTTTTAGGTATTCTCCGGCAATATTTAAAAAATTTATCAAATACCCACAATAATAACCATAACGATAGAGCAAAACCTATTCGTATACCCCAAAGCAATAATGAACTGAAAATCTGATCATATACAGTCTGAGCTTCTTGCTCGGCTTTAAGCGGATTTTGCTCTCTATCAGCCTGTAAACCCAATATTTTTTCAAAATAATACAAATACTTATTTTCTGACGACGAAGATTGTTTTTGCACCTGTATCTGACTCTTATTGCTATTTTTGTTTAAATCAGTTACCGGCACAAAACCGCTCACATTCATACTGGATTGGCTGTGGCCGATTGATAAAATAAGGAGGTTTAGGAATATAGAGATTATAATGATAAATAAGGCTTTACGCATGGATTTTATTAACTAAAAACTAAGAGCTAAAATGTTATAACTTAATGTTAAAATTTAAAACTTTTTACTCTTTAGTGTCAAAATACTGGAAGATAACATCTTTATAATCTCATCTAATCCTTTAATTAAAACATCAAGTTGGTCCATATTCATTTTGGTCGCATCTTTTAGCAAATTTAGCCAATAATTACTTTCATGAGCTGATTTTAAGGCAATTTGATAATACCTGATGAAGTCCTTGCGAGAAGAAGCAGCCTTGGCTTCAACTATATTAGCTCCAATCGATGTTGATGACCTTAAAAGCTGATCTAAAATTACCCAATAAACTTTTTTTCAGGCAATATTTCAATAAACCTTATTATTGAGATTGAAAAGTTATAGGACCTATATCTCAAATCAAATTTTAAATTATCTTCCATAGTTTTTACATTTTACATTTAAGTTCTTAGTTTTTTAAATAAAACTTCCATAGTTCTTAGTTCTTACATCTAAGTTCTTAGTTGTTAACAAGAACAACCAAATAACAACTATACACTAATAAACTAGCCATTAAAACCATAAGAGGGACCATGCAAATCACAGCCCCTCTTTGTAAATGTTCAAAATATTGTAGTAATGTCAAAAATCAATTATTTCTTTGCTTTTGCAACTTTGGTATACTTTTTCAAAAGCCAAGCATTGTATTTCTTAACCAGGAAGTAAATAATGATAACTACCAGCAAGATGACAACCAAATTTACAATAATGACATGCCAGGGAATTACCCAGAAACTGGTAGAAGCATTAAGCATATTAGCTGCTGTGCCATAGCTTAAACTCAAATCAGCAGTATATTTACCAAAAGCATAATTTTCTTTTTCCTGCCTGTATTTACCCCAAAAAGTCGTTGCCCCCTTAGCATTGGCATTTTTCACCCAACTGGCGTCATATTTGCGGATCTGATCAGGTAAAATATTACCGCCTGTTTCATTCACTATCACCTTGCCTGCTTCAGAACCAAACATGTTTTTAATCACAATGGAACCGGTCGGTTTGAGATGGACATTGCCTGAATTTTTAACTCTGATATTGAAATCAACCGGTAATGATAAAAATGATTTTGCAGTGGTGCCAAATTCCGCTAATTCAGCGGACTCCTTAATTTCACCGGCAATCTTGACCAAGACTAAAGCGCCTAATCTGCTGGTAATTCCTACCTGGGAAACATTAGCTTTTGCTGTCGGAGGCACACTGCTTAAGAAAATAGCAGCATAATGACCGCCCGGACCTGCAAATTGAGGCACGGCAATTGTAAAAGGAATTTCTACTGTTTGGCCGGCCTGAATACTGATATTGTCAAAGCCAAATTTAATCCAAGCTGCCAAATCAACTTCTTCGGTTTTGCCTTCTACGAATTCAGGCGCGCCTGTTTCACCTGAAGCAGTGAATTTAACCGCGGACAAATAATAGGTTTCCGCTGTAGTGTTTTCATTGTGCACTTTTAGCACCTGGTTAATGATGTCGCCTTTTTTGGCGTCAATCTCCAGAATCGGAGGAGAAATGGTAAGAGCATTGCCAGCCAAAGGCAGCAAAATCCCCAAAAGCATGCCGACCATCACTAAACTACATATTTTTTTTGTTTTCATATACCCCTTTTCTTTAATATTTAATATTATTTAATTAATTATTTTTAAAAATTGCCGACTACTGTGATTGTCACCAGCTGTGTATAAGCGCCAGGAGCCTGGGTGCCGATTATTCTGGCTACATGACAGATGGATGTATTGCCGGTTGTTACACCACCGTCAACAGCTGTAGCTGATGAAGCAAAGGTCTGAGCAGCTGCATTATCCAAAGAACCGATCGGAACATCGAATGATAAAGCATCATTATTTATAGCTGCGCAATTTGCCCAGTTTACTCCCAAAGCCGGGTAAACAGATCCCGTATCTTGGGTAACTATTCCGATACCATATTCTGAATTTGTAATTACTCCACCATCAATCTGGTCATTATCATCGCCGTCAGCTTCACGCATAATTGAATATGCCCCATAACGTAAACCACCATCTGACTGTATTGCTCCCGTATAACCTCCGATAGCGTTGGTACCCACGGTTACATCATAACCGCAAGATTTAAAAGCACTTGCGCTCAAAACCCCTAAATCACAAGTATGGCTGGATAATGTCAGGCTTAAAACCGGATCAACAGTACCATAAATAACTACCTGATTGCCCCCAACAGCATTGATAAAGACTGCAGCCACACCAGTATCTTCCAGTGTATCAGCATCTGCCCCGGCTCCTCCAAAAAGCCCATCATCACCCAAATCCCAGGTAGTAACTGTAATTATATAATCACCTGGAATTGTCGGATTAACAAGATGGGAATTACTTAATGTTACTGTAATTGCATTATCAGGTACAGTACCACCTGTAGTTATAGGAATCTGCAAATTTTGTCCGCTTTTAACAGCGGTTCCTTTAGTTGGATTTCCGCCAGTTTGAGTTACCGCCACATCAGCATTTAACACTCCAGTAATATCATAATCCGTTTCAAAATTAATTTGAATACCATCGCCATCATTTACTTCTGTAGCCGGATCAAATACAAAAGTCCCATTGACAGCTGCTGAAACTTCATAGTTGCTTAGAGACGACTGGATAAAAGTGATGGAACCAGCCTGGGCATTCGGGATATTGATCAGACTCAACGAGAAAATCATGACAATGATTCCCCCGATGGATAAGAACTTAAAAAATTTCTTCATAGTAATTTAATTATTTATAATATTTAATAATAATTTAATAAACTAACTAAAACAAGCTTTTTCAAGGCTTATTTTAATCTCATTTACCTAAGGTTATTATAGCACAAAATAAATGATTTGTTTTGGGTTAGCAAAGAAAATCTGTGGATAACTAAGTAAGTCTAAAATAGTAAATCTAAAGTTAAAAGTAATGGGTAAATATTTTTTTAAAAATTCGCAATAACAGTAAGGGTTACTGTATGAGAATATAATCCCGGAGGCGTATCATAGCTAATAGTCGCCATATGACAAAAAACTATAAGTTCTTCCGCCACAGGTTCCCAATTATTACCCCACAAAATAGGGGTATTTTCAAATGGTATCCCGTACCGGTCAGGTGTTGTTGTACCATCATAAGTTGCGCATTCATCAATATCATAGCTATCATCTAAATCTAACAAACCATAAGTTTCCGTACCGGGTGTATATGGTTCAGAACCCACATAATCAGTCATTTCATGGCCGCCCGGGATTTGAAATTTATGATCTTGCCCTATGTATTGGACATAACCATTAAGAGCATTAGTGCTAACAGTCGCGTAATAACCGCAGGTATTTAGCACGCCCGGGTCAATAGTCCCTAAATCACAGGTATTACTGGATAATGCAAAAGAAATGGTCGGATCTACTGCTGCAGTTATATTGACATCATCATCTAATGGCTTAGGATAAATAACAACATCCTTACTTCCTTCATCAATTATGCTATCCAATCTAGTAAATGCCCCGTCATAACCTTCGCAGTAGAAGTTATATGTTTGAATTGTTATGGGATAAACACCAGATGATAGGGGCAAGCTTAAATTTGTATCCGGATATATAAGGTTTTCAATACCAATAACAACCTCATCGCCTCCCGGGATTACCCACTCTGACCAAGGAAAAAACGAAAAGCCAAAGCAAATAGCATCTTCACAACCATTTACGGCATCATCAACTAGAAAAGGAGCAGGAGGATGTCCCCAAGGAACAGCTTCTTTATAAATCGTAACATCAGAGATGTCTATAGCCGATAAGTTAAAATTGGGTCCAAAATATATTTTTACGCCATTTTGATAACAACCATCATCCATCCCAACAAAATGAGTTGGGGTAAAACGTATCTCGGCCTTACATACTGGCGTACTATCAAAATTAGTTTCATTCGTACATTCTTCAGACACCGTATTCCAATCATAAAAATTAACGTCGCTCAAATTTATGGGGGCAGGAGAAATAATGCCGGCAGTAATAGTGCTCGTATCAATACCCTTACCAAAACTGTCCGTAACATCCATTTGAATCTCGTAATCACCGACAGTATATGGTGTTCTGATTTTATTATTAGCAATCACGATATTCATATAGCTACCTGCTGCGCAAATATCCGTATCAGTAGAGTCTCCTAAGGTTATAGTGATAATATCCGCATCAATTCCTTCGCCGTCAGTGACAACTACCGTTTCATCATCCATTACATTAGCATCATCATCGCAAGTGATAGTAACATCCGCCGTCCCCACGGCGCCCACATTAAATTGATTTTTTTGATCTGCCGAAAAATCAACAAAAGTTAGAATTATCTTATCAGAATCAGTACCGCTTATTTCCTCAATTAAATTAAAAACTCCGGCGGTTATATTAATATTGATGGGAACAGCATTAGTTGAGATTTTATAACTGCTTAATTGTACACTTCCCTCGGCGCTAGCCAACCTGGGATAAAATAACGTTAAATAAAAAACTAAAAGTATTAAAAAAGAGGCTTTGGCAAAATATGATTTCATGCTTTCGTATTAAAACTTAAAAAATATATTCGTTAGAATAAATGATATCACCAAACCTAAAAGATAGGTATGAATTCATAAGTCAAAACCGTCTCGTAAGCGCCGGCGGGTGTGTCATCGGCAATATTAACTATAGCTGTAACAGTGAAATTTGTCTGATAAGAGTAGCTCTCAGCATAAGCAATGGTATCGCCCTCATGAAAAGCAAATTTATTAACCTGATTATAATTAGGAGCTGCCAAGCCAATGCCGCCACTGGGATTAGCGCCTAATGCCGGCAAAGTGTTTCTGACTAAATTAAGTCCAAATTGTTCAGCGCCGATTGAAATTGAAGCAGCAGTAGTGCCAATAGGCTCAATTGTGTAATCAGCCGAATGCAAGGACTGGCCGTAAACTTTAATCGTATAACCTTCTTTGGCATTGGTATAAGCGGAAAAAATATGAGTGGCATAACGCGTTATTTTAGGCGAAAGTTCGCCAAAATCCAAATTTACAGACTGTACGCTAAAACCAACTGTCGGTTCACCTTCAATGCCGGAAAATGCTGTCCGCTGACCAAAATTAGCACTCTCGCTCCGGCCGGCAGTAAATTCAGACAAATTGGAATCAACTTTAAACCCGGTGCTGTTGGTCAGTCCCCCGCCGGCATCAAATGTATCTATCCAAATCTGGTAATTATCACTGGACATACCGGCAATTGACTGATGCGCCAAAGTAATGACCACTGCTAAAACCAGAAGCTTGATTACAACCCTTAAATCTTTCTGCAATTTTTTAATTTGCTTACTCTTTTTTCTTTTTTGCATGTTTAATAAATCTATCAATAATTTCCAGCCTGGTTTTATTTCGGCCGTCAGCATTTCCCTCTTTATAAACTTGCCGCAGCATATTTTTAGTGATTGGGTTTTCTTTTATCTTTTTCAATAAATACATGCAGCTTAACAGTACTGTCAGCAAAACCAGCAGCAAAATTATCCAGAGATACCAGGCTGAAAATCTTGGTGCTAATTTTAAAACTTTACTGATATTAAAATAAACCTTTTCACTCGGAGCTGAATCAATAAAATTCACGTTGGCAATGCCGTAAATACTATATTTACCGGGCGTCAAAATTTTATCAGCATAGGCCAGCCAATTGCCGTTGTAATCGGCTAAGGTATAAATAATTGTTTGCGGCACAGATGAAATAAATAAATAGACTTTGGCGCCCGTTTGAGCCCGTCCCCGGATCAGGGGAAACTCCACCTTATCAATTATGGGCGCAGCCACCACGAATTCCGGCCGGTTAATAATATACTTTTTCTGTTCTGCTATAATAACCGCCATTTTCGGCAAATCAATCCCGGCCTCAATCACATTACCGGCATTATCAACGGCGCGTAAAGTCATAATTTTTCCGTTTTTATCCGCCTCGCTGAAAGTATATGGACTCTGAACTTTTTGCCACGGACCTTCATCCAGCTTCATTTCAAAGTAAGCTAAACCGGAATGATTATCAATAGCTGAAAAATAAATCTTATCGCCTTCAATGCTGGGCTTGAAAAATTCCGGTGCCGTATTATCAATCTTGACCTGATAATGCGCGGTTGGTCCATAGCCGTCGCTGTATTTTACTTTCAGGTGAAAATACCAAAAACCGTCAGTTAATTTGCTGAAAGAAAAAACTTTATCCTGAGAAAAGAAATAACCGATCGCGGGATCTGACAAGGGATTCTGATCAATATTAAAAGTATAGCCTAAATTCTGTTCCGCTACATCCCAGACAAATTGGGGCGTATTATTGCTGTACCAGGTTTCCTGGCTGAGATGGGTCGGCGAACTAATAGCAGGCAAGCTTTTTTTCAGAGGCTGTTCGAATTCCTGTTTCTGACATTGAGGAATTGGACAGGAATTGCCTCCCCCGCCTCCCCCGCCGCAGGGCGGACACTGACCGCCAAAAACAGTAATACGCACGGCTTGGCTACTTTCCAATGGATTGGCATTATTGTCCCGGGCTTTAAATACCGCGTAATATACCCCAAAATTCTTGGGAGTCCAGGTAAAACGCGAAGTTGAAGTTATGCCGTTACTAATCGGGGTTAAGCTGGCGGTTTCCAGTGGTTCTGAGCTTAAGCTGACATTATCACCGTCCGGATCAGTGGCTGAAACATTGAAAGTCAGGATTTCGCCGGCATTGATTGTTTTTTCCGCAATCGTTTCAAAAACCGGCGCATGATTTGGCGGCACTGACACCCCGATACTCACTGCCAAATTTGAATTTTTAGGATCAGTCGGATGATTATCTTGGGCATTAAAACTGGCTGTATAAACACCTTCTGCTCCCGGAGTCCAGGAAAAATCACCGCTGACAACAACCGCATTATTGACTACATTAGTGAAAGTGGCTCCGGCTGGAATCGTCCAGGTCAAATTTACCAAATCGCCTTCAGGATCAGTAGCCTGCACATGAAAGCTGACACCGGCTCCCAAATTAATTGATTTATTGCCAACCGGCTGAAAAATCGGAGCATGATTGGCCGGCGGCACCGGAACCGAAACATTAACTGTAACAGCCAAACTACCGGTTTTGGCACCGGTTGAATTATCATCAGTGCCATAGAATTTAAGAGTATAGCTGCCATTAGCTGTCGGTGTCCAGTTAAAATCGCCTTCAGCCACCGGGCCTGTTGTGATATTACTAATTATTGCATCAGCCGGAATATCCGTGGTCAAAGTCACATTATCTCCGTCCGGATCACTTGAACGCACATGAAAGCTGACAGTCTGTCCCAAATCAATTGTTTTATTGCCAACCGGATCAAAAACCGGAGCGCGGTTGGGCTGCGGCGGTGCGCCCAAAACATTGATGGTAATATTAAAACTGCCGCCTAAATTTAACATTTCCACCTGATCAGGAGAAATTAAATGTGAACCTGTGGCAAAATTTATAGTGGAACTGCCGACAGCATTGGCTTTAAAAATTAAAGTTCCAAATTTACTATTGGTACTGACGCTGTCAACCAGGATAAAACCGCCGACATTAATATGGGAATTAGCATCATCCAGTACCTTCCCCGGACTCTGGTTTGGCCAGGCAGTGCTTAAATTAAAATCTTTAATTGATAATACCTTTCCGCCGGGAGCTGCCGGAATATTGGTAAAATCAGAAATCAGACGCACGGTATTAATAGCAGCGCCATTGGGTTCAACTATGATATCAATATAAACATTTTCACCGACATAATAATCGGTTTTAGCCGAAGTCAGCCGGAAAATTGCCCCTGCCGCCTGTGCCGGTAAAATCGGGATAAAAAGACTGACTAAAATCAGGAGCAAAATAATTTTGGATAGTTTGGACATATTTGTTTAAATTATAGATTTTAGATTATAGATTTTGGATTCAAACTTTGGACTTCGAACTTCGGCCTTCGGACTTCAATACACCGAGTCCCAGTGTGCCGCCAGACCGGATAAATCAAAATCATCCACAATGCCGTCTTCATTAAAATCCGCATAGCACCAATTGGTTTCCCAATGTCCGGCTAATCCGGCCAAATCAAAATCATCAATCACTGCATTGCAATTGGCATCCCCGACTTCACAACGGTTAACAGTAGCAGTTAAAAAAGGACTGTTTTGTCCATACGAATCTCTGGCAAAAATTAAAAATAAATTTGCACCCAGTCCCAGACTAACCGGCTTATTCCAGGTTAAATCAGTCGGGTAATTTATATTCTCGCTGTCTCCATTTATAAAAATAGTAGTGCTACCGGGTTTGGTGCCATCAATCGTAACCGTGGGTAAAAAAATCGGACAAAGACGCTGATTAATTGTGGGCTGTGCCGGCGGCGGCGGCCAGGGATTGCCGCTGTTATTGGTAGTGGCATAAACTTCATTGGAAATCGCATTATTACCCTGATCATTATATACATAAACCACAAAATAATAGGTGCGAGCCGGAGCCAAGCCGTCAATATTAAAAATAGTCTGTGTCCGAAGAGTAGGATCTGTCGGATTAGCCTGGTCAGGAATTACTCCGGGAATACCTGGAATCGGTAAAAAAGTACCGTTTAAATCTGTAACTCCCGGGCTAGTACCCATATACAATACATAACGATGAAAATTAAAGTCCAAGTTTTCACTCCAATCAAGATCAAGCGAATTGGTCAGGACATTATAAGGAAAATTTAAAATCACGGGAGTCGGTAAAGTGCCCAATGGCGCGCCGTTTACTCCCACCTGATCATCGGCAATCGGGACTGCCAGTCGCCCGCTATCGATTAAATTATCAGCAATGTCATACAGCGCAAGGGAAATTATTTTGGAACCCAAGGCCAGCGGATTAACAATTTTATGTGCAGCACCGATACTGATTATAACAATATCATTAGGCGCAATATCCCCGGTTGAACGAATTAAATCAATATGGTTGCCTGAACGCGATAATCCCCAATTTACTGCTGTCGGGTCAGCGACGACTGTTTCAGATATCTCCTGACCCGTGACTGATCCATGTGTCAAAGTAACATCTGAATAAATAATTGCACTTAAATCAAAGCCGCCGTCAAAACTGATTCGGATGTAATCCCCAGCTCCCGTCAAACCGCTTGGCGTGGTAAAAGTAAATACATGGTCAGAAGGAATTGCGGGCGCATGCCTGCTCACTCTATCGCTTAATGTATGTAAATTCGCTGCTTGCAAATTATAAGGCAATAAAAAAAACAAAATTAAAAATAAACCAAATCTTATCCATTGTTTTTGTTGCCAAAAAATCCTCATTTTGTACTTTTATCCCGCCGAGACGGGATGCCGCTATGCGGCATGAATTAAAAATTATTAACTACGGTAATGGTTAAGACCTGATAATAAGTACCGGGCGGAGTTGCGTAAGAGATTGCCACAGCATGGCACAGAGAGACAGTATCATCACTGACAGCGACTGTTGACATCGCAAAGGACTGTTCACTCGTGGTTATTGCCGCAGCCGGCATGGGAGTATTGCCGTTATTATAGCTGCCACAATCAGTTACCTGTTTATCAATGCCTAAACTGGCATAATCGCTGTCACTGGTTGCGGCGCCATATTCTTCATGTCCGGGTGTAACAAAGCCGTCGCTAACCGCAGTCAGATTATTACTGCCGCTTCTTAAATTATCATCAGCTTTGACATAAGCGATATATCCGTTAACGGCATTGGTGGACAAAGTCAGACTATAGCCGCAAGTTTTTAGCTGCCCTGAATCAAAGGTCCCTAAATCGCATGTACCTGACGGTAAAGAAAAAGTTAAGGTCGGATCCACAGTGGCTGTGATATTCACATCAGCGGTTGTAAGTTCGGTTTTGGCATCAACATCAAAATAAAAATATTGTATAGTGGGCGAATTATTAATATTGCTTGTGGTCAGATTGGCTTTCCAGCGCAAATCAGTGCCGACATTGGTAAAAGTATGTTCAAGGCCAGGCGTCACTACTTCCCAATGAGAACCGGCGTCAGCGCTCAAATAATAGGTAATTCCGGTACTGCTGGGTGTATTATCTAATACAGACAAGGTGGCCTTGGTAATATCGGTGCCCGGATAAGCCGTGGCAATCTTGGTCGAAACTAAATTCTGACTGGATGTCGGGTACAGATTATTATTAAATTTGGTAAATGATAATTCCGTGCTTGACTGCCAGCTAAGTACGAAAATATTTTCAGTATTTGGTTCATAATAAACCGGAGTCTCCCAGGCGATAACACCATTGGGGAAAATCGTATCCTGATCATTAGTTATTTCATCACCGCCTTTAAAATCATTGCCGGTATATCGGCTTAAATATGTAGGTTGCGGTGAGCCTGACATATTAGTAAAAACAAAAATCGGGTAATTATTGTTATCAAACGCCAGGGGCAAATCAAATTGGCTATTATTATATAATATCCTAAGGTAGGAACCATTAGTCACAGAACTTATTTGTTCCCAGCCGTCTGTCTGCCCGTCTGCCTTTTTCCAGGCATTATTTTTCCACTGAGTAAAATATAATTCGTCATCAGTATTACCGGAAGACTGGGCGCTCATATATATTAGTAAAATATTATCAATATCCACATTTATACCGAATAAGTAATCGCTTGCTAGATAGCTTATTGTTTCTATCCCGTCAGTAATCCCATCGGCATATTTCCAGGCGCTACCCACTCTTTTGGCCACAACAATTCTTTCCGGTATGGTTATATTGGCTGCGGCATAAATTTCATTAGCGCTATTTATAGCCAGAAATGGCCGATTACCTTGATTAAATAGGGTTAAATCATCGGTATCTCCAGGAACAGCACTAAAAATATTACCGTCTAAATCTGTCCAATTACTGCCATCCCATTGACCCAAATAAGTATTGTAATCTCCAAGCCCGGATATAAAATATAGTTCGC
Source organism: Candidatus Parcubacteria bacterium (assembly GCA_026395755.1). Lineage (GTDB taxonomy): Bacteria > Patescibacteriota > Patescibacteriia > CAIXNZ01 > CAIXNZ01 > JAPLYC01. The sequence goes on from JAPLYC010000099.1 coordinate 30,012, forward strand.
CATTACCGGCATATTTAAAATCCAAAGAATTATACATAGAAGTACCAGTTTCGCTGATGATGTCTTCTTGACCCGAAGTCGTTCTGTCAGCATGTTTCCAAACTCCGCTATTTAGACGGGTATATCTTAATTTTAAGGTATAAGGAACGCCGGATCCGATTTTTTCTTTCCACATAATCGTGGGCTCATTATTATTATCCAGTTTAAAATCATAATTTCTATAATTAACATCAGCTCCGCTTGAGGATATCAATTCCAGCCCTGTAGTTGTCCCATCGGCTTTAGTCCAGCCAATACCTGGAGTATATTGCGAATACTGCACTGAATTATTAGCACCTTCCAAAATCGCGGCAATAGCAGGATAGCCCGAAGCTAATCTTAACACCTTTATACGTGAAAAAGCATTTGCTAATTCCAAATTGTCAGGCTCGGTACTGGTTCCGGCTAGATTGGTCCAGCAATCAGTTTTGCTGCCACCGCAAACGTCGATACCTGCTCCGACTGTCCATTTCAAAGAATAAAAATTTGTCGTATAAGAATAGACCACTACCGGCTGATTTTTCCCGTCAGCAGTGATATCAAAAACATCAGCATGCCCCCCCGGCAAGGTTTCATAAGTCGGACCGGCAGTATCATCAGCTTTGCGCCAGGCACCATTGATCAGATGGCCGCTTGTGGAATCAATTTCCCATTCAGCCGTGGTATTGGTCGAGTCTTTGTAAGTAGTGGTATTAAATGCTTCCACGAAAGTGGCGGCATGTACGATACTAATATAAAAATTGTTGAGCCTAGGTAAAATTAACCAAGCCGAAAGCAATAACAAAAATACATCAAAAACTATCCAACTTTTATAATTACGCTTGAGTTTGGACATTCAGTGTTTCTAAAAATATAATTTGATAAATTTTAGTATAATTATATTTACTAAAATCTGTTTTAATTATATCATTTTTTAATCTAATGTCCTATCGCCAATTCCCAATTCCTAATCCCCAATTACCTAATTTATTTTTTTAAAACGGCCAAGATGTAATCAAGCCAATCACACAAAAAATAGTTCCCAAAACGCCCAAAATAACGGTTAAACTTAAAAACATTGATTTGTACCTGGGCTTTTGCATGACCAGGCTGACCGCGCCCATGACCAGACAAATCTGCAGGAATAAATCAGCCAAATCTGATTTACTGCCGGCCTTGTCCAGTTTTTCAATTTCCTGTTCCCATTCCTGGGCGCCCACGACTTTGCCCAATTCCCCGTCAACATCCTGAATCCATTCATTTTGCGGGATATTGTCTGAACCTTGGAGAATTTCATTCTTTTCCTTGATATATCTGGCTGAATTGGCTGTTACTTTATCAATCTCTTTCTGAAAATCAGCTTGCTTACCTGACGCAATTACGCCTGATTCCAATAACCCTGTCATGGTATTGGCCTGGCCTTCAGCCAGAATCTGCTTAATGCCTTTGGAATTATACCAGTCATACGCGCTCACCTTTTCCGTATTGTCCAGGAGAATGGACGATCCATAGGAATCCCCGGCCAAACCGTTAATGGCCAAAATCGCGGTAAATACCGCAATCACAATGCCGGCCATCATCTCAAAACGCGGATTGCCTTCTTCAATAGTGACTGATTCTTCAATTTTGATTATTTCTTCTGACATAGGTTTTAGTTAATTTTTTTTAAGGATTATAGCGATCCTCTGCGCATTTAGCAGAGTTTCTAGTTAAATATCAAATCTCAAGCTTCAAGCTCCAAATAAATTACAATGATTAAATAACAAATCCCAAACGTTTGTTATTTTAATATTTGTGTTTTGAGATTTATTTGTTATTTGTAATTTACTATTTGTTATTTTCAGTCATATCCCTGCCATCTGTTTAATTTGCGTTCGGGTTTTGAATATATCCTTATTTAGTTTGGTACATGCCCTGAGCACAGGCTTTTTTCTCATAGCCCAAGTGGATATAAATTTCGCCGTTATTATCATTAAATTGAGCGCCTTTTTGTTTATGGGTGCGGCAAAGATTGCATTCGCTGGTAAACTGCAGATTATGAATTTTGGTCACGCCGTCTTTGACGGTTTTATAATATGAGCACCAGTCCCCTGTTTTATCAAAACAAGTTTTCATGACTTCATCACTTAATTTTTCCGCCACAAATTCATCTGGGCAGGATAAAAGATTAGCCGGGACAACAATGCCTGAGCCAAACTGATTATCAGTTTGTTTTTGAACATTGGACTGGCAAGCAGCTAGTATACATGCCGTTAAGGTTAAAATGCTTAAAATAAAAAGTTTTTTCATATAATTATTCTTTCGGTACAATCAGCCCTGTACAGCGCCAATT
>JAPLYC010000021.1 GCA_026395755.1 Candidatus Parcubacteria bacterium
GGCAGATGCTCGAAAACATGTCCCGCAGATATTGATATATTTACGACTATTAAGGAAATTTTGAAAGTGAAAAAGTAGTTCTGTCCGGATGGATTGGTTTAATGATTAATGAATAATTTTTAATTTATAAAAAAGTTTTAATTTTTAATGATTAAATATATATGGGGGAAGAAAAGGCCATTTTTGATTTAGAGGAAAGAACTGGCAAATTTGGTGAAGATATAATTGATTTTGCGAAGACTTTGCCTGAAACGATTATAAATAAGCCTTTAATCAGTCAGGTAATAAGGTCTGGGACTAGTTTGGGCGCAAATTACATGGAAGCAAATGGAGCCGAGTCTAAAAAGGATTTTGTGCATAAAATTTCTATTTGCAAAAAGGAGGCAAAAGAAACAATGCATTGGTTCAGAATGATTGCTAAGGCTAATTCTGATAAAAAAGAAGTTTGCGGGAAGCTTTATCAGGAAGTTCATGAATTAACCAAGATATTTGCAAGGACCTTAAGTACCTGCAGAAAAAATAGTAATAACGATAATTAAACAATTATCACATTAATAATTATTTAAAAATTAGGCATTAAAAATTAGTAATTAGACCGAGCCATTATATATTAACTATGCTAAACGATTACAAAACCTACAATTGTAAAATAATAAAAATCACCCCCGAGGGTTCTGATTCCAAGACCCTGACTTTAAGCATGCCTTATAAAGGTTTTACTTTTTTAACTGGTCAGTATGTTATGGTTTCAGTCCCCGGATTTGGTGAAGGGGCAATTTCGTTGACTTCTGATTTTAATGAAAAAAAGTTTTTTCAGCTGACCATCCGCAAAGTCGGTGTCTTGACTTCGGCAGTCCATGATTTGAAATTAGGGGATTTGGTAGGTATCCGCGGTCCTTATGGCCGGCCGTTTCCGGTTGACCTGGCTAAGGGCAAGAATATTCTAATTGTTGCCGGCGGTATTGGCGTTGAGCCTTTCAGACCATTGATACTTGATGCCGTCAGAAATCCGAAAAAATACCAGAAAGTTTATATATTTTGCGGCAGCCGCGATGAAAGTACTTTGCTTTATGCCAAAGAATATCCGGCCTGGAAAAAAACTTGCGATTTAAACATAACGCTTGATAATCCTAAAACTAAAAAATATACCAAAGGCCAGGTGACAGCTTTGTTTGATATTAAAAATATTCCGGTTGATGCTTTGGCTTTTATGTGCGGCCCGCCGGTGATGTATAAGTTTGTCATGGCGAAAATGCTGGAGAAAGGATTTAAGCCGGAAAATATCTATGTTTCTTTAGAACGCCATATGGACTGTGCTCAGGGTGTGTGCCAGCATTGCGCAGTTGGGCCATATTATGTCTGTAAAGATGGACCGGTATTTTCTTATGCTGAATTACTGAGTTTTAAATCTTGGCTAAGTCCTATATAGGTAACTAAAAAGACAAATTAAATTACTATATGTAATATTAAATTTAAAGATTCAAATTGTGCTTTAAAATCTAAATAACTCTAGTTGAGTGGTTAATTCGATAATTGGCTGCCGATCTGAGCAAGAAACTACTTTATGCAATACAAAAAATATCCCGAGCGTTTTTATCTTAACACAGCCTCCATGCCGTTTATCTATTTCATGATTATTCCCATTGCTTTTCTGGATTTGTGTCTGATTGTTTATTTGAATGTGTGTTTTCGCTTATATAAATTACCGCTGATCGAACGTTCGAAATATATAAAGATCGACCGTCAAAAATTACAGTATTTGACCTGGTATGAAAAGATACACTGCGCTTATTGCGGTTATGCCAATGGGGTAGCGCATTATTTTACAGTCATTGCCGCGGAAACTGAAAAGTACTGGTGCGGCATTAAGCAGGAGAAAGATCCGAATTTTATTCCGCCGGAACATCATAAGGATTTTATCGAATTTGGCGATGAAAAGGCGTATAAGAAATTTGAAAAATAATTCGTCTGCTTTTGTCGAGGCTAACCACTTTCGCTAAAGCATCAGTGGTTAAGCTTTGGTGGATAAAAAAAGCCCGTCGCAGTGAAGCAACGGACTTGGATGCAGTACTTTTAAATTGCCTGAATGGACATGGGGATAAGCTGAGGCAGTGGTTGTTTGTCTATGGCCTCGGTAACCACACAGCCATTTTTTTTCAGCTTAGCGACTTCGTTCACGGTGAGCGGGACGGCTATGCACCCCGGTTCCACCGGAAACATTTTCCTTGTGTAAATGCCGCTTTTGATCAGGGCATTCATCACGGCCGCAGTGCCTCCAGATTTACTGACATGAAATATTTTCAGTTTCATAACCATGCGTTATCCTCCTTTCGGATTATATATATTACCATATAAATAGAATCTTGTCAAGCCAGTAATTTATTCTTTAAAAATAGTATAAAAAAAGCCCGCCGGTTGGTGTTCCGGCAGGCTGTTGCGCCTCAGCTGAACCTGTCAATGAGGTGCATCTTGGCCACCACCTTCTGGTAGTGACAGGGTATGGCGTCGAGGTCAAAACCGTTTGGCAGATAGGCGTGAGCCAGAAGAGCGGCTTCATTGATCTCCCAGACACGGAGGCAATCGTTGTGGGTGCAGGCGATGTTGACTTTGCCGTTTTCCGTCTTTACCCAGTAGCCGATGCTGCCCCAGATGATGCCGGCATAGGCGAGGTCATGCTCCGAGTGAAGGAATCCGAGCTTTTCCATCAGTTCCAGATTGGTCAGTTGTAATGCTTTGATTTGACTGGACCATCGGGAAATCCCGGAAGTCGTGGTTCTTCCCCTCGTAAAACACAATTCCAGCATCAAGCTTTGTGACATGATAGCTCCTTTCTGTGAGTAAACTATTGAAAAACACTATTTTAGCCATCAATATATAATAGCATATTTTAACAATATTGTCAATGTGTTTAACAATACCAGGTAAAATTAAGCGAATTTCAGGCAAAACAGCCGTGATTGAGCAGAATAATAAATTACGCAAGATCAGCCTTGCTATTTTAGACAAGTTGAAAATTGGGGACTGGATTTTGGTATTAAATAATATGGCGGTTGAAAAAATTTCCAGCTTAGAAGCCAAAAAGATTATTAATTTGTATAAATATGAACAATCTAAATAAAGGTTTAGCGCTTGTCTTAGGCAGTGCTTTAATTTCCGGAGTGTCAATCTTTTTAAATAAGTTTGCTGTTTCGGCCATCAGTAATTCTGATGTTTTTACTACTGTTAAAAATTTGGCTGTCGGTTTGGTTTTAACTGGATTGATTTTACTGCCTATTTATTTCAGTAAGTTAAAAAATCTCAAAATAGGTGAGTGGCTGAAATTATTTTTAATCGGTTTTATCGGCGGCAGTATCCCTTTCCTGTTATTTTTTAAAGGTTTGAGTATGACCAACGCCAGCAGTGCTGCATTTATCCATAAGACTCTTTTTCTTTGGGTAAGCTTTTTGGCCGTCTATTTTCTCAAAGAAAAACTGGGACGTTTGCAATATTTTGCCTTAGCCTTATTATTCCTGGGTAATTTCACTATGCTGGGTTTCAAGATGTTTAGTTTATCGCAGGGTGAATTATTGGTTTTGGGTGCAACCTTAATGTGGGCCATTGAATTTGTAATTGCCAAAAAAGTCCTAGCCAGTGTACCCGCGGAAATAGTAGCCTGGGCCAGAATGTTTTTCGGCGCAATTATTCTTTTGAGTTATTTGGTTTTTAGCGGCCAAACCGCGAGTTTGATATCTTTAAATTCCGGCCAATGGTTTTGGGTGGCCATCAGCAGTATCTTGCTTTTAGGTTATGTGTTTACCTGGTATAAAGCTTTGGCCAAACTGCCTGTAGTCGTTGTTACCTCTGTTTTAGTTTTGGCTTCGCCGATTACCACGTGTTTGGAATTAATTTATAGTCATAAGATTAATAATTATCAAATAGGCGGCAGTGTTTTGATTGTTACTGCGATAATTTTGATTTTTTATTCATTAAAAAAATTAAATGAAAGCCCCATTGTCAGCCAGCAATTCAATTAACGGAGTCTTGCGCTGCGGAAAATATGCTTTTATGCCCAATTATTATGCTTATTGCGGGCCTGATAAGAATAAGACTTTATTTGAATACTGCAGTCAAAACTATTACGAACCGACTTTGAATCGGATTTTATCTGAATTTGAGGTTATGCATCCGTATCTAAAATTAATCGCCGGTAATAATTATTTGAAAGATGAATTTGCACCCGAAGTAGTTGAGGCTTATTGGTTGGGCAATCAGCTAACCGAAGGGGTTAATATTAAAAATTTGTATCGTCATTTTACTGAAGATAAAAATTTAAAAAGTAAGATAAAAAAAAGTACCATTGATAAAGTTTTAGGCTATGTGCCTGAATTGGCCAAGCCGCATCATAATTTTCATGTCATGAATATCTGGCTGCGGGCCGGTAAGGTGAATATTAAACACACCTTAAAATCAATTGATGAATGCCGGATTTCCTGGGGTAAAGTTAAGGAAATTAAAAAATCTTCAGTTATTGTTGATTATCAGCCTTTGATTATTTTTAATGATAAATTAGCGTCTGGTGAGATCATATCCAGGGAAGTCTTGACTCAATTTAATGATCAGGGATTTGTAAACAATATAAAGATAGGGGATATTGTTACTATTCATTGGGGCTGGGTTTGTGAGAAAATAAATTCCGAGCAATTAAAAAATTTACAAAAATATACCAGGGAAAGTTTGGCTATTTTTAATCAACAGGCTAAAGAATTTTTGTATGCTTAAGAAAACAAAAAAACCATCCGTCGCCATTTTCGGGCTGACTTCCTGCGAAGGCTGCCAGTTCGCGATTTTGGATTTGCATGAGAAGTTTTTAGAATTGACTAAATACATAGATTTAGATGAATTCCGACTGATTGAGGATGAAAAGGAGCGTTCGCATTATGATATTGCTTTTATTGAGGGTAATCCTGTGACAACTGAGAACCTGCATATTTTAAAGCGCATCCGTAAAATATCAGATGTGGTGGTGGTGCTGGGTAATTGCGCTGATCTGGGAGGCGTCTGGGAAATTAAAAATTATCACGATTATAAAAAGCTTGGCTGTTATGTATATAAGACATGCAAAACCTTGGAGAATAGGGAAGTGATTGAAGTGCCTAAGGCGATTAAAGTTGACCTGGTAATCCCTGGCTGTCCGATCAATGCTCAGAATTTTTTAGACCTGGTTTATTCCGTACTAAATAAGAAACCCTGGGGTTTATTCCAAAATCCGGTTTGCTGGGAATGCCAGATTAATAAAAATCCCTGTTTGTTGCAGCAGGGCAAGATTTGCTTGGGCCCGATTGCTTTGGCCGGCTGTAATGCGGTCTGTTTAAATTCTCGTCAGGAATGCTGGGCTTGCCGGGGGATATTAGATCAGGCTGATGAGAAAATCAAGAATTTAATAAAGATCATGCAAAATCATGGCTGGAGTCTGGCTGAAATACTGGAGAAAATGGAATTTTTCGGAGCGCGTGATCGAATTGAAGCGGCCTTACAAAAGCCGGAAGATAAGAAAAAAAGTTAAGACAAATTGTTATAAAGGCTTGGACACCTTTGGTGTTCAAGTTTTTGTGCTCAAATCCTTGACAAAATAAGTTTTCTATGTAAAAATCCATTTGCGTACGGGAAGCCTGATTTGCGGTTCCTCCTGCAAAAAAGGTAACCTGTTCGCACCCTCCTTTAACCCTCGTTGGATTTTCCTTGTGATCGGCAAAATTGGCAAGGGTCCACACGAGGCTGGGAGAGCGCCTGCGGCTCTCCCTTTTTTAATTACGTAAAGCGTATAACGTCTATCGGTTACGATGCCCGTTTCGTTAGGCGTCAGGCGTTGTTCGTAAAAAAGACGAGAATGAATCTCGTCTTTTTAAATCGGTCAGATACAGCTTTGCTTAGTGGTCGTCATCAATCCTGTTTTGACTAATATCACCTCCACCTCCACTGTTCCAACCCAATTTATCAGACAGCCACATAAATGGCCGTAGACATATGAAAGTTATGATGACCAGACTCAAAAACCAGATAAACGGAGTAAATCCATAGCCTTCATACGCTGGCATGACTTTAGCCATGAAAAACAGGTAAGCTAAGTTACCAAGTACCAGCGAAAGTAACAGCCACCAGATTGCTTGTAAGGTTTTTTTTATATAATCCTGTTCAGTCATATTCATCACTATGTGGATGAATATGAAGATCGGGATTGATAAGTAGGCTGCCCCGCAAAATACTTCGAAATCAGTGCCAATGGTTTTGAGGTAGAGCATGTTTCCCCCCTTTGGTTAAAAGGACTATTATTTTGTGCCTAGATAGAACTATTTATAAAATACTACTTTTAGCAATATTTTGCAAAAGGCTTAAGGATAACCTTTATTTGAAATTATTAGCCCCCGCACCGAATGGTGCGGGGGCTGACGCGGGGGACGACGCATGGACCGTGAATTAACGATTGTGGTCGATGCCACAATTGCAGTGACCGCCTTCGTCAATGGCACCGCCGCAACTATTGCAGTAATTGCCATTGCGACCCGGATAAGTTCTTCCAGCGTTAATCTGAATAACTTTCCCGGGGGTAGGTACTACCTTGAGTTTGGTTTTTTTCGGTCGATTATTTTTCACTTGAAATCCTCCCTATGATATGGTTTGAACGGCGTTTTAAGCTGATTTTATTGTTTCTGTTCAGCTAAATCCTTTTCCTAAGAATAACAAGGAAATTTTTGTTTGTCAAGATTGGGCTAAAATGGGGAATTTTGGTATAATATAAATAGATTTTGGATCTTAGATTTTAGGTTTTAGTTAATAATCCAGAATCTAAAAGCTAATACACTAAAATCCATCAAATTTATGACACAATTTTTAGATTTCAATTTAAGTCAGGCTTACAATGAAATTAAGGAAAATGCCGAGGCAGAACCGGTAACCAGCAAAGAAGCTTGGAATGATATGGTGGAGGTTTATATCAATGATAAAATTGATTCCGGCGAATTGGATAAGGATGAAGATTATGAGGCCATGATTGAAGAATTGAAATCCATGTGGGGGGAGTATGAGAAAAATTTGAATATTAGGTAATTAGGAATTTTAAATTTGAAATTTGGGATAGAAATAATTTTTTCAATTTTATATTTATGGCATTAAAAACAATTAAAATTAACCATATTGCCAAAATGGAAGGGCACACCGGGTTTGTGGCTTCGATATTAGATGGTGATGTCAAACAGGCCAAATTTGATACCCTGGAAGGCGCGCGTCTGATTGAAGGTATTCTTTTGGGCCGCGATTATTTTGAAGTGCCCATGATAACGGCGCGTATCTGCGGCATTTGTCCGATCGTGCATTTCTTATCAGCCACGCAGGCGATTGAAGACGCTTTTGGAACTAAAGTCAGCAGCCAGACAGTGGCATTAAGGAAAATCATGGAATTGCTGCAGATTGTGCATTCACATTCATTGCATGTGTTTTTCCTGTCTTTGCCTGATTTTTTTGGCATTGAAAATGATCTGAATTTTATAAAAAAATTCCCCAAGGAAACAAACATGGCTTTGCGGGTGCGTAAGCTGGCCATTGAGCTGGTGAAACTAATTGGAGGCAGGGTCGTTCATCCTTTAACCATGGAAGTGGGCGGATTTAAAAAATTGCCTTCAATGGAAGAAATTAACAAACTGATGAAGGGTTTTGCCCCGGTTTTTGAAGACGCGCTGTCACTGGCAGAATTTACCGGCAAGATTCAGTTTCCGAAATTCAGGCGCCAGCAGGAATTTATTGCGCTGTATGATAAGGATGAGTATGAAGTTTTAAAAGGGGATATTGTTTCCAGCAGTGGCAAAAGGTATACGGCCAAAGAATTTGAGCATCAAATCAGGGAACTTCATCAGCCGTTGGAAAATGTTAAACGGGTAAATTTGGGCGACAAGCCATATTACACAGGCGCTTTGGCGCGCATAAATTTAAATTTTGCCAAATTAAATCCGCAGGCCAAGAAACTCTGGCTGCAAAAAGGCCTGACCTTGCCGGTGGAAAATACTTTTTATAATGTCTATGCTCAGGCAGTTGAAATCGTCCATGCTCTGGAAGAAATTAAAAAATTACTTGCTGAACTCGGAAAAATTGACCAGAAAAACACTAAAGTTAAAGTTATACCTAGAGCCGGCGAAGGCTATGGCGCAGTTGAAGCTCCGCGCGGTATTTTACTGGATTATTATAAATTTGATGCCAAAGGCAAAGTACTGGAAGCCAATATCATTACGCCGACTGCTCAATTTCTTGCCAACATGGAAGCTGACTTGAAGGACTACTTGCCTTCTGTGTACAAATTGCCGGTTCATGAACGAAGACAAAAAATTAGGGCCCTGATAAGGGCATATGATCCGTGTATATCTTGTGCTACTCATTAAATTATAAATTTATTCCCTGCTTTAGCAGGCACCGGACGGTTGCCCACTTCCACCTTCGCTGCGCTATGGTGGACAAGAAAGTGGGGTATAAAGGATTTAAATGTTTAGATTTTTTATAAAATCCGCCATCGAAGACCCTCAACATATCGTCATTACCGATAAGGAAACGGTCAATAAAATCACCAAGGTTCTGCGTTTTGGAATCGGTGATGTTTTTGTGATTCTTGACAATACCGGGGAGGAATATGAAGTGAGAATTCAGGAAATAAAAAATAAGCAGGTTTTATGCACTTTGGTCAGCCGGTTGAATATTGACCGGGAATTGCCAGTGGAGATTAACCTCTATCAGTCTTTATTAAAAAAAGATAAACTGGAATGGCTGTGCCAGAAAGTCACGGAAATCGGGGTTAAGCGCATTATTCCGGTTATTTCGGAAAATTGCGTGGTTAAGGAATTAAATCTTAATAAAACAAGCCGATACAAAAAAATTATTGAAGAAGCCACGATCCAAAGCGGGGGTAAAATTCCGCCCAAATTCGAGTCGGTTGTTCAATTTGAAAATGCGATTAAAAATTTGCATCCGCGCGCTTTGAATTTGATCTGTCATGAGGAAGAACAGGATTTGCTTTTGGCCGAAGTTTTGGCTAAAAATTCCGAAAAAATCATCAATTTATTTATCGGCCCGGAAGGCGGATTTTCCCAGTTTGAAATTGATTTAGCGAGGCAAAATTCGCTGGTTTTGGTAAGTCTGGGCAAACGCATCCTGCGTGCTGAAACCGCGGCCGTTATTAGCAGCGGTCTTTGCGCGAGTATTTAAATTTTATGGAATTTGTAAATGTATTAATTATAGCCCTGATTATTATACCGTTACCATGGTTGCGCAATCTTTATTTTGCCGAAAATTGTCCGATCAATGAAAAAATCATTAAGCAGAGAATGGTTTTTTTTGATTGGCTCAAAGGGCTGGCGATTATTGCCGTAATTCTTATTCATGTCGCTTATTTTTTCCATGATCATCCTTACATGGATAATAATTTAACCTTCATCATTTTTTTCAATAATCTGGCCAGATTTGCCATCCCGGTTTTCCTAATCTGTTCCGGTCTATTATTAAATCCCATAAAAGGCGAAAAGGAGTATATCGATTTTTATCGACGTAAGCTGTGGAGAAATTTTTTGCCCTATATTCTATGCACTATTGTCTTTGCTTTGTTTCTGCGCCTGAATGTCACTGATTTCTTTGCAAGTTTAATCTCCGGAAAGATTGCGCCCCCTTACTATTTCATTATTGTATTATTGGAGCTTTATCTGATTTATCCGGTTTTAGATATTTTTATCAGATCAAAATATTTTTTACCGATTACTTTTTTTATCAGTTTAGTGAGCGGATTTTTTATTGAATTGCAGTTTTTTGGCGGAATTCCGACTTTACTGCCGTATCTTTTCTTTTTCTGCTATGGCCTGCGTTGTCGGGAAAAGTTTTTGAATTATCAGAAAAACAAGGAAGAACTGGCTTTGTGGCTGGCCATTGTTATTTTTTATCTCATTTTTACTTTAATTATGCCGATTTGGTATTATAATGTCCGTTTATTTTATGGGCTGGCCATCTTTAATCTGCTTTTTTATTTTAAGGATAAAATTTTTAAGGAAAACTGGATCGGCAAGATTTTTATTGCTTTCGGCAAAAACAGCCTCTGGATTTATCTGATTCATTTTACTATAATGTCGGTAATTTATTATTATTGTAGTTTATTGAATATTAACTATTATCTGAATTTTGCTTTAGTTTTTTTGTTCACTATAATCGTTAGTTTCTTCTTGGCTAAATTAATCCAGCTGATTTATGATTATACGTTAATTAAGGTTTTGAAATTTAATATCAAGCGATAATATGCACGATTTACACGAGGCCAACAAAATACTTAAAGTCATTTTTGATTATGCCGGGCGAAATAAGTTAAGAAAGGTCACCAAAGCGAAAATTGAACTGGGCAGTATAATTGAACATGGGGCTGAGATTTCAGCAGAAAATCTGGTGTTTAATCTGCAAATGCTGGCTCGGGGCACTTTAGCTGACGGTTTTAAAATAGAGGTAAGGCAAACTAAAATTGACGGCTGGGTGCTAAAAGAGATTGAAGGGGAGTAATCTTTTCCTTTTTACAGTAGTACGGACTATCAATAATGGTGGATTTTTTAAATTGCTTTAAATTTGCTATAATATATCTGAAACACGAATTTGATCATTAATGTACACGAATCGTGATATTAGTGTTAATTCGTGTATATAAATTAGTGTTTCAGTACTCTATGAAACTTAAAACAATCGACACGTTAAAAAATTTAAAAAACAAGACGGTTTTGGTCAGGGTTGACTATAATGTCGCTCTTAAACATGGCAAGATTCTGGAAACTGAACGAATTGAACGCAGTTTTGAAACCATAAATTATCTGGTCAAGAAAAAGGCCAAGGTTATTTTAATGTCGCATCTAGGCAGCCCGGAAGGCAAGTATGTTAAGGATTTAAGCTTAAAACCAATTGCATATTTTTTGGACAGTCGGGGCAAGAAAAAAGTTGCTTTTGTAAACGAGTGCACGGGGGAACATGTTAAGTCTCAGGCTAAGAAATTAAAGCCCGCGCAAATTTTGCTTTTGGAAAATTTACGATTTAACCCGGGTGAAGAGAAAAATGACCTTAAATTTAGCCGTGAACTGGCGTCTTTGGCTGATATTTACGTTAATGAGGCTTTTTCCGTCTGCCATCGCGCGCACGCCTCGGTTAGCGCTATAACCAAATATTTACCAGCCTATGCAGGCTTTAACCTGGCTAATGAAGTGGAGAATTTAAGCAAATTATTGGGCGGCTTTAAACGACCGGCTGTGGCAATAATCGGCGGTGTTAAAATTTCAACTAAAATTAAAGTAATTCAAAATTTACTTAAACGTTATGATCAGGTGCTGATTGGCGGGGCTTTGGCCAATAATTTTTTTAAAGCTCAAAACAGAAATATCGGCAATTCAGTTTTTGAAAAAGATTATGTGGCGCTGGCGAAAAATTTACTGAAAAATGCCAAAGGGAAAATTATTTTGCCTATAGATCTTAGAATTACTAAGAAAATAAAACCCGGGGCAAAATTTGTTTCAGTCAAATTAGATGAATTGAAGAATCACCAGAATTTTCAGATAGCCGATATTGGCCCGAAAACCGAGAATTATTTTGAAAGTTTTATCCATAGATCGAAAACTTTAGTTTGGAACGGACCAATGGGCGTTTTTGAAATTGAACCGTTTAATCACGGATCCAATTACATTTGCCAAAAAGTCGCTTCCCATGCCAAAGGGCCTGCTTTCGGAGTCGTGGGCGGGGGAGAGACTATTGCGCTTTTGGATAGAATGCATTTAAAGGCCTGGCCGGATTTTGTCTCAACAGCCGGCGGAGCAATGTTGGAATTTCTTGAAGGGAAGGTACTCCCGGGTATTAGACCATTAATGAAATAGTGAATTTCGTAGCCACTAATTTTGCTTACACTCTTTTTTATGAACTTAAGGGATTTAGATAAATTACAACAAATCGAAGACAAATTAACCGCGATACGAGAAATTTTAAACCCTGAGGACTCGCCTTATATTTGCGATACTATTGTTAGCAGTATTGCTGATGAAGAATTACCGCTTCTTATAAAAGAAATGATGGTAAAAATGGGTTATAAAAATAAGCTAATTGATCAAATATTAAAGATAGTTGAGGAAATACAAAAATAATTTTCTTACGTTTTTCGGTCTTATTTGGCGTATCGTTTCACGCCTGCCTGCCGGTAGGCAGGTTATCCGTATGACGAAACGAATGTCGACACCGTAAAACGATAGCCGTACCCCGTTACCTTAAATAGATAAATGCGTATTGTATTATATAACTTAATTAATATTTAACTCTAAAAACTATGAACTCTTTTTGGCCAAAGATCAAAGAAAATCCGGTTTTTGCCATTATTTTGGCAATCTTACTGGTCGTGCTCGTTGTTAGTTTCATTTTTTGGGCGCGCAATCTGAACAAACAAAATTATTACATTGGTAAAAGTACTGATATCCAAAGGACTATCAGTATCAGCGGTGAGGGCAAGGTAACGGTTATTCCAGATATCGCTAATATCACATTAGGTTTGTCTGTGGAAAAATCCAAAGTTTCCGACGCCCAAGCGGAAAATTCCAAGACCATGAATTCTCTGATTGATAAATTGAAAGCCCTGATAATTGATAAGGCTGATATTACCACAACTGCTTATAGTATTTACCCAAATTACGATTACTTTAATAATAAACAGACTTTGCGCAGTTATACGGTTTATCAGGAAGTACAGGTTAAATTGCGTCAGACAGACAAGGTTGATCAGGTCTTAAAATTGGCCGGAGAATTGAATCTGAACCAGATTGGCGGCTTGTCTTTCAGTGTGGATCAACCGGAAAAGTATAAACAGGAAGCCAGAATTAAAGCTTTGGAAAATGCTAAACAAAAAGCCGATGATCTGGCAAAGATTATGAATGTTAAACTGGGCAAAGTGGTTTCTTTCAGCGAAGGTGATAATTATGTGCCCCAGCCATATTATTCCAGTTACAAAGGTGCGGAAATGGGCGGAGGCGCCGCAGCTGCACCGGCAGTTGAAGCAGGCAGTCAGGATATTGTGATTACAGCTACTGTCGTGTATGAATTGGACTAACTAAAAACTAAGAACTTAAATCTAAAAACTAAAACTAAAAATTTATAACTCTTATGTTTTCCTCCAAGAAAATAAAAAAAATAACAGCTCGGGAAATACTTGATTCGCGCGGAAATCCGACTTTGGAAGTTAAGGTTTTACTTAGCAGCGGAATTATTGGCAAAGCCTCAGTTCCGTCTGGCGCGTCCACCGGCAGCCATGAGGCAGTGGAACTGCGTGATAATGATAAACGGCGCTATGGCGGCAAAGGCGTTTTAAAGGCTGTAAAAAACGTCAATGATCCGATTAATTATCTGCTTAAAGGACTGGATGTGACTAGACAGCAGGATATTGACCGCCTTATGATCAAGCTGGATAATACGCCAAATAAAAAAGAAATAGGCGCCAATGCTTCTTTGGGAGTTTCTTTGGCTTGCGCCAGAGCTGGTGCCTTGTCCTTAAACATGCCCTTGTACAAATATTTACGTCATGTTTATAAAATCAATTATCCTAATTATAAACTGCCCGTGACATTAATGAATGTTTTAAACGGCGGTAAGCATGCCAATTGGGCCACTGATATTCAGGAATTTATGATTGTACCGAAAGCCGGTACTATGGCCAAACGAGTACAAATCGGGAGCGAAGTTTTTCATGTTTTAGCGGATATTTTGAAGGCTAAGGGATTTTCAACTTTAGTCGGTGATGAAGGCGGTTACGCAGTTAATTTTAAGAAAAATGAAGATGCTTTAGCGTCTATGGCTTTGGCCATCAAAAAATCAGGTCATACTTTAGCTAAAGATGTCGGTTTGGCCATTGATTCAGCCAGCACGGAATTTTATAACAGCAAAACCAAGAAATATAGGTTTGACCGGAAAATTGTTAGTTCTCAGATTTTGATTAATCTTTACAGCCACTGGCAGAAAAAATATAAACTAGTTTCTATCGAAGACGGATTGGCTGAAGATGATTGGTCCGGATGGAAAAAACTGACGGATAAATTGGGAGAGAAATGCCTGCTGATTGGCGATGATTTATTTGTGACTAATGAAAAACGTCTGCAAAAGGGAATTAATGAGGGAGTGGCTAATACCATTTTAATTAAGCCCAACCAGATTGGGACTTTGACTGAAACCGTGGTGGCCATTTATTTAGCCAAGAAAAACGATTATAAAGTGGTTATTTCCCATCGCAGCGGCGAAACAGCTGATACTTTCATTTCTGATTTAGCCGTGGCAGTTAACGCCGATTACATAAAAGCCGGATCTATGTCACGTTCGGAACGGGTGGAAAAGTACAATCGGCTGATGGAAATTGAAGAGGAATTACGGTAATTCTGTAGCATTATGATAGATACCAAAAAAATAAGAAAATTCTTTCCAGCGATAAAAGCGGGAAGAATCATTACTAATAATGCAGCGAGTACTCAAGTCCCCGTTCAATTATTAGAATTGTTGAAAAAACTCGTCGTCCAATATGACAATGTCCATCGTGGCCAGTCGCATTCTTCAATATTAACTACCGAAGAGTTTGAGTCCTCTTATGATACCATCGCGCAGTTTATTGGCGCTCCTTCACGAAAAAATATTATTTTATACAGAAATGCCACCGAGGCGATTAATGCGGTGATGTATTCTTTGATGACTGAATTTAAAGACGGAGATAACATAGTCACGACATTCATGGAACATAATTCAAATTATGTCCCCTGGTATGGATTATGTAAAGAAATACTGCCGAAATTTGGCATTAACGTGGAATACAAAATCGTAAAATTTGACACAGAGACTGGAGCGCTTGATCTGGATCATCTTAAATCTCTGGTGGATCAAAGAACCAAAATAGTATGCTGCAGCGGGGCGTCAAATTTTTTAGGAACAATAAATCCGCTTAAAGAAATAAAAGCCATCGCCGATTCAAGCGGATATCTTCAGCCAAATGGAGACAAAAGATCCTATCTTTTGATCGATGGTTCTCAGCTCGTTCCAAATACATATGTCGATGTAGGCGAATTAGATATTGATTTTCTTGTCTGGTCTTTCCATAAAATGCTCGCGCCCTTTGGCGTAGGTGCATTATATGCGAAAGAAGAATTACTTTTAAAAATGAGGCCGTTTCTTTATGGCGGCGATATGATTGCCGAAGGAATGGTCAGCCCGGAAAAGGTCGCTTATAATTCACTCCCTTGGAAGTTTACGGCTGGAACCCCAAATATTTTAGGGACGATTCTTTCTAGCCAGGCAATAAGATTATTAATGGACTTTTCTTTAAATCCGGGAAAGCAGAAATACTTTATGACTGATAAAAAGTTGGAAAGGAAAGATGTTAAAAAGGCGATGGACAATATTGAAGTTCATGAAAAAATACTAATCGGAGAAGCCTTGAAAATATTGGGTGATATATCTTCGTTAAATATTTATGGCCCCAAAACCGCAGCCAACAGGACTGCTTTGGTCGCCTTTACTTGTAAAAACAAAAGTCCATTTGAAATTGCAGAAAAATTAAGTAATTTGGGAATAGAATCAAGGGCTGGTTGTCATTGCGCAACCTTGGCGCATCGATATTATGAATTAAATCCTCCTGCCAGCTGTAGATTGAGTTTTTACATATACAACGATATTGAAGATGTGAGAAAAGCATGTTTAGCTGTTAAAAAATGCATTTAATTTTTAAATTTAAATACATCTATGCAACAATGTCAAATTCATGACAGTTCTTTAAAGTTTTCCCGAGCAGTTTACGGGGTTTTAGTTTTAATTGCCGTTTTAATTCATAGCCCATGGTTAGTACTAGCAACAAGTATTTTGGTTATTTTGGGTGCTATTTCATTAAAATTGAATATTGCCTATCAGTTTCACGTTTTAGTTTTAAAGAAAATACTCAAAGACAAATCTACCTCGGTGCTAAAAGATTCGGGAGAATTGAGCTTTGTTGCCGGCATGACTGGGATTTTGCTTTTAGTGGGATTTTTTTGGCTTAATTATGGGAAAATTGATGATTTCGCGTGGGGTTATATTTTAATTGTGGATTTGCTTATATTTTTGGCATGTTTTGTCGGTTTTTGTGTGGCTACCTTAATGTATGTTTTACTCAAAAAGATTTTTAAAAAATAAAAATGAAAAATCACAGAAAGAAGATTGCAGTCGGAGAGGCAGGATATCTAAATTGGAATTGCTGGCTGGTTAAAAATCTTAATTATTCTCCGTATAAGCGTTGCCAATTTTGTAAATTTAGATTTCGCAATTGTTTGTTTTTACATTATCAGGTAATTAGCCTGATATTAATATTTTTTTTCCTGGGTCTTTTTCTTTTAATCGAGGGGACGGTATCATCTCTAATAATTATTACCATTTTTACTTTGGTTATAGTTTACGGTTACTTTTTTAATCAGAGTACGGGCAGGATTATTGAAGCCAATTTTGCCCAGACAAAAGCCAAAGAGGCGCTGGAAGAGTTAACCGAAAATCTTGAGGAAAAAGTTGACGAACAAACCAAGGATATCGTTGAAAAAAATACCCGATTGGAAAGATTACTGAAGGTTAAATCTGAATTTTTAGATATTGCCTCTCATCAGCTGCGCACTCCAGTAAGCGTTATTTGCGGTATTCTGGATATGTTTAAAAGCGGGGCTATGGATTCGTTGCCTAAGGATAAACAGATGAAATTTATTGAAAATGCTTTTTTAAAAGGACGCAAATTGAATGCCGTAATTGATGATATTTTAGATGCTAGTGATTTGGATGAAAAGGAATTAGATCTTAAAAATTCATTAAAGGATTTAGACTTTTCCAGTTTAGTTAAAAATATTGTTAATTATAGTAAAATGGAGGCGGAAGGGAAAAGGATTATTATTAATACGGATATAAGCGATAATATAATAGTAAAAGGCGATAAAAAGTATCTTGAGCAAGCAATCAGTAATATAATTGATAATGCTATTAAATATACGCCTGGCGGAAAAAACATAGAGATAAAACTTGAAAAAGTAGGGAATAAAGCAATTTTAGCGGTAAAGGATGAAGGTATCGGTATCCCGAAAAAGGAACAGGCTAGTTTATTTAAAAAATTCAGCCGGGCTACAAACGCTAAGGAAATGCATACGGATGGATCTGGCTTGGGCCTCTTTATTGTTAAGAATATAATAGGTGCTCATCCTGAAGGAAAGATTTGGTTTGAATCAGAAGAATCAAAGGGGACAACTTTTTATATTCAACTATTAATTGTATAAGATTATGTCAAATAAAAAGTACAAAGTCTTAATGGTAGAAGACGATCCTGATCAAATAATGATGTATCAGACGCAGTTTGAGTTAGAGGGGTTCAAATTTTTTAACGGTAAAAAATATTCTGAGATAAGGGAAATTATTGAAAAGGAAAGCCCGGATATAATTTTATTGGATTTGATTTTAGGCGCTGAAGTAGGAACGGATATTCTCAAGGTGCTTAAAAAGGAAAAAATAACCGATAAAATACCGGTATTTATTTTTACTAATTTGAAAGATGGGAAAAGCGATGAAGAATATATGAAAATGGGTGCTCGCGGGTATTGGACAAAAACAAAATATATGCCGAAGCAGCTATGTGAAATGATAACGAAATTTTTATCAAAAAAAGCTTAATTTCTGCTGTAATTTTAGTAAAAGGCTGAGTAGTTTATGAGTCATGGTTTTATCATGATTTTTTTATTTGAAAAAATTTGTAAAATGCGCTAAAATATAAGTATATGAAACAGGACAAAAAAGCCAATTTTTTGCCGATTGTTTTGGTTATTTTAGACGGTTGGGGCATTGCACCGGCTGCGCCTTCAAACCCAATTTCTTTAGCTAAATTGCCTAATTGGGATTTTTTTAATCGTCATTATCCCCATACAGAATTAATTGCCTCAGGCGCAGAGGTCGGTTTGCCTCATGGCCAGGACGGCAATTCTGAAGCCGGACATATGAATATCGGTGCCGGCCGGGTGGTTAAGCAAGACGCGGTGATTGTTTCGGAAATGATTAAAAATAAAAAGTTTTTTAAAAGTCCGGCTTTATTATCCGCAATCAAACACGCAAAGAAGTTTAAATCCAATCTTCATGTTATGGGCTTATTGTCCAATGGGGAAAGCGCACATTCTGATCCCCAGCATTTATATTCTTTGTTAAAATTTTTTAAACAGCAAAAGTTTCATCGCATATATTTGCATCTTTTTACTGACGGACGAGATTCTCCACCGCATGCAGCCGCCAGGCTGATTAGTAAATTGATAAATAATTTTCAGAATAATGAAATTATTTCCACGATTATGGGTCGCTATTATGCCATGGATCGGATTAAGAAATGGTCGCGTACGGAAATGGCCTATGATGCCATGGTTTTAGGTCATGGCATCAAAGCTGATAATCCCTATCATGCAATTACGCAGGCATATAATCGTGGGGAAATTGATGAATTTATTACGCCGACGATTATTTTAAATCCGGTTAAAAAGGCAAAATTTATCAATAATAATGATTCAATAATTTTTTTCAATTTGCGTTCGGACCGGGCCAGGCAGATTACTAAAACTTTTGTTCAGGAGAAATTTGAAGCTGAAAACAGCGGTGCATTCAAACGTAAAAAGATTCTGAAAAATCTATGTTTTGTGGCTATGACTGATTTCGGACCGGATTTGGATGATATTAAAACAGTATCGCATGGAATTGTCTTAAATAATACTTTACCGATTGTTTTGAAAAATTACCGTCAGCTTTATCTGGCTGAGCGGGAAAAATATGCTCATGTGACTTATTTTTTCAATGGCGGATATAATCATCCTTTAAACGGCGAAAAATGGGATGTGCTTGCATCAAAAGGCATGACAAATTACGAGCATTATCCTCAAATGTCCATTTATCCCCTGACTGATATAATTTTAAAAAATTTGCAAAAGAAGAAAGATGATTTTATTACGGTTAATTTTGCTAATGCTGATATGATCGGGCATACCGGGAATTTAAAGGCCGGTATAAAGGCGGTACAGATTGTTGACGCTTGTTTGGGAAGAATTTATAAAGAAATATTGAAAGCTAAAGGGACTTTGATTATCACGGCTGATCATGGCAATGTTGAAGAAATGCTTAATCTTAAGACAGGGGAAATGGATACGGAACACAGCAATAATCCCGTGCCTTTCATTATAATTAATAATAAATTTAAAAAATTTAAATTAAAGAGCGAGGGTAAATTGGGGGACATCGCACCTACGATTTTGACTTTGATGGGAGTAAAGCAACCGAAGGAAATGACGGGTCATTCTTTAATTCTAAAGTATAAAGGCTAAATTAATTTAGAATAATTAAATTTTTAAAATGTTTTCCAATATTTAGACTTAAAAACTTAGCCTTTAGACTTTATAAAATTATGCCTAAATTAAAATACAAACCGGTAATTTTGGTAATTTTAGACGGATGGGGAGTGGCGCCTGATTCCCCGGGTAATGCCATTACTAGAGCCAAATTGCCGAATTTTAAAAAATATATTTCAACCTATCCTGCCATGACTTTGATGGCGTCGGGAGATTCGGTCGGTTTGCCTTGGGGTGAGATCGGCAATTCAGAAGTCGGGCATACAAATCTTGGCTCTGGTTTTATTTTTTATCAAACTTGTCCCCGTATTACGAAAACCATTGCTGACGGTTCTTTTTATAAAAATGAGGCATTTATAAAGGCGATTGAACATGCCAAGAAAAATAAATCAAAATTGCACCTGATGGGTTTAATTTCTTCTGGTGGCGTGCATTCACATATTGAACATTTATATGCGCTGCTGGAATTGGCCAAAAAAGAAAAAATAAAGCAAGTTTATATTCATGGATTTATGGATGGTCGCGATACGATTTATAATAGCGGTAAAAAGTTTATTGAAGAATTACTGGCTAAAATTAAAGAAATCGGCATTGATGCCAAAATAGCGTCTTTGTCCGGGCGTTTTTATGCCATGGATCGAGATAATCATTGGGAAAGGACGGAAAAGGCTTTTAAGGCCATGGTTTTGGGTGAAAGCGAGAATAAATTCAGTGATCC
Source organism: Candidatus Parcubacteria bacterium (assembly GCA_026395755.1). Classification (GTDB taxonomy): domain Bacteria; phylum Patescibacteriota; class Patescibacteriia; order CAIXNZ01; family CAIXNZ01; genus JAPLYC01. The sequence goes on from JAPLYC010000021.1 coordinate 20,140, forward strand.
GATTAAGGCGATTGAAATGTCTTATGAAAGTAAAATTTACGATGAAGAATTTGTCCCGACTGTGCTTATGGCCAAAGATCAGCCCATAGCTAAAATTGAAAATAAAGACGCTGTTATCTTTTTTAATTTTCGTTCTGATCGCGCCAGGCAGATAAGTGAAAGTTTCGTCCTGCCGGAGTTTAACAAGTTTGACCGCAAAATTGATTTTAAAAATTTATTTTTTTGCGCCATGTATCTTTATGATAAGGATTTACCGTTAGATGCTGTGGCATTTTTTCCCTTTGAAATTAATATGCCGCTGGCTAAAGTCATTAGTGACGCCAAGTTAAAGCAGCTGCATATTGCGGAAACTGAAAAATACGCTCACGTCACTTACTTTTTTAACGGCGGTATGGAAAATCCATTTCCAGGAGAAGACCGCATTGTGATACCTTCACCTCGCGTTTCTTCATTTGCTGAAAAGCCCGAGATGTCGGCTTTGAAGGTTACTGATGAAGTTATAAAGGCAATTACGGAAAATAAATATGATTTTATCGTGATTAATTTTGCCAATGCTGACATTGTCGGCCACACAGCTGATTTAAAAGCGACAATTAAGGCTGCGGAAACTGTTGATAAATGCTTGGGTAAAATTGTTACTTTGGCATTAAGTAAAAATGGCGTAGTTTTGGTTACTTCTGACCATGGCAATGCTGAAGAATTGCAAAATATAAAAACCAGTGAAATTGATAAAGAACATAGCACTAATACTGTCCCGTTCTTTATTATCGGCAATGAATGGGAAGGCAAAAACATTGGCCTGCCAGACACGGTCGGCGGAGATTTGAGTCTGGTTCAACCGTCAGGAATTTTAGCGGATGTGGCGCCCACTGTTTTGAATATAATGGGAGTGAAAAAGCCGGAGGAAATGACAGGGGCATCCTTGATTTAGTTTATAGTTAAAAGTTTAAAGTGCAAAGTTATGCCGCGAAGCGGCATCCCGTTACTGCGGGACAATTACTAATTAAAAGTTATTGATCGATTTTTATTTAAATGCCAGAACTTCCTGAAGTAGAAACAATTAAATGCGGATTGGAAAAAAGTATAACAGGGAAAACGATTTCCGGTTTTGATTCTGATTGGCATAAAATGCTTAATAAACCGTTACGAGATTATCAGCGTCTGCTGAAAGGACTTAAAATTACAGTTGTAAGGCGCAGGGCCAAGATGCTGATTCTTGATTTAAGTAAGGATTGGCATTTTTTAATTCATTTGAAAATGACAGGGCAATTGGTTTACGCCAGTAAAGTGAAGTGCGTAGTCGGCGGGCATCCGATTGAGCAGGGTTATGACTGTTTGCCCAATAAATTTACCCACGCGACGATTAGTTTTACTGACAAGAGCCATCTGTATTTTAATGACATTCGCAAATTCGGTTGGATTAGATTATTTAACTCTGAACAATTGGCTAAGCACCTGGAGGATATGAAGCTTGGCGTGGAGCCTTTGAGTCCTGCATTTACCATAAAGTATCTGAAAAACTGGATTTTAAAGCGCCCCAATAACCAGATAAAAAAGTTTTTAATGGATTCAACGGTAGTCGTTGGTGTGGGTAATATTTACAGCGATGAAGTTTGCTTTTACGCCAGTATAAGGCCTACGCGTAAAGTTAAAGAGTTAAAAGACAAAGAAATCAGTTTAATTTATAAAGGTATCAGAAATATTTTACAGGCATCGATTAAAGCCCAAGGTACGACTTTTCGCGATTTTCGTAACGCTGACGGCGAGGCTGGAGGCTATTCTAAAAAAATAAAAGTTTACGGCAAGTATGGAAAAAAATGCCCGATTTGCAGGAGTAAGATTGAACGGATTAAAATGGGCGGTAGGTCCTCATCATATTGCCCCAAATGTCAAAAATAGCAAATAAAATACCCGCAGAAAATTTTCCGCGGGTATGTGATTGAAAATTGTTGTTTGAGTATCAAGGGCCGATACTTCAGGAATCAGATTCTTCCCCGAATGTTTTACGTTTGCAGTAGCTAAGGTAAACATATTCTTCACAGAATAATACGACGTCATAGATTATATGGGCAAGAATGGCTGTAGGAATCCCGTAGTTGAACATTAGCCAGAAAAAGAATAAACCCACATACCAGCTGTTGAGCCAACCGATTGGTCCCTGGTATTTATGCCCCTCTCGGAAGGCCGCATTGACTGTCAGCATAGCAGCGCCAACAAACCAGCCAAGCGGATTGTAGATGTATCCCTGCAGTAGGTCAAAGGACATCCAATTGCTGATTGGGGCTATGATAGTTAGAAATACCCACTTCACAATGCCATGATCCATAAATCCCAGTAAAATGAAGTTCATCAATTTGGTGATGGCAATACTGTTGAAGAAGAAAAGCCAACGAAAGCCGATTTCCTCAAAAATACCAGCTCGGAGGCTATCAAAGATGCCTTTCCCGATAAATACGTCGGGGTCAACCTGCTTTATTATTTCTCGGGAAAGCCAAACGGGACGAAAGATGATTGAAATCGTTTTAAGGAAAATGCCCCAGCCAAATATGGGTAAGGCGGCCTGTAATCCTTCTTTGATAGTAAACTTGATATGCCAAAATTCAAAGAAAGAGAACGGAATGATGTTGGTATTCCATTCATTGTCAATCGCTTTGTAAATTAATATCAGAATAAAAGCAATGACCATGCTAGAATAAAAACCGGATTGTTGTTGTTGGATTTTTTTCTGCAGATCCTGATCCTGATCTTGCTGGGGATTCATGGAAGGGAATTGAGACAGTGATCCCAGACTTAACCACTTGCGCATTGCATCCTCCTTTGTTTTTAACTCGGGTTGAAAATTACCTTGTAAAGAACTATAATTTAAGAGTTATTTAAACTTAGCAAAAATTTAATTTCTTGTAAAGGGTTACTGGTGTTAATAACCAATATTCAATAATCAATTACCAAACAATAACCAATAACTAAATTTTAAGTTCTAAAAATAGTTTCGGCATTAGTTATTTGAGTTTTGAATTTGTTTGGTTATTGAGATTTGGTTTTTGGTGATTAAGCTAAGATGGCAATAATAATACCGAGAATTATTCCGGCTAATGCCTGAATATAAGTATGTCCGAGTCTTTCCTGTAAATAAGGATATTTATCTTCTTTATCATCAGGTAGTTCCTTGATTAGCTTATTCAGAATTTTGCCGTGAAAGCCCAGCTGATAACGTAAGCCGACAGCATCGCGAATCGTTAAAAAAGCATAAGCAAAGGCAATGGCAAAATAACCGGAGCTTAAACCGAATTCCTTGGCCATGACTGTTGCCAAGGCCGCGACCATGGCTGAATGAGATGAAGGCATACCCCCGTAATGATTGAAATTGCTCCAGGAAAATTTGCCTTTGACCGAATCAATAAGGACCTTAATTAATTGGGCGATGATTAATGCGAGAAAAGGGACTAGAATAAGTTTGTAAGGCATAAGGTTGGATTTAAGATTTTCCGCCAGAGGCGGATCCGCCTACGGCGGAAGGATTCATTATTTTTTATAGCTAAATAAATATGACTATACTATCTTCGTTTTTCTTAGGAATAATCCAGGGCTTAACTGAATTTTTGCCGATTTCCAGCTCGGGGCATCTGGTGATTTTTCATGATATTTTTAATTGGCAGACGGCTGATAATCTGGCTTTTGATGTTTTTTTGCACTGGGGTACTCTGTTGGCCCTGGTAATTTATTTCTATAAGGATATTATACGTTACTTAAAGGCTTTTTTAAAGAGTTTGATCAAGTGGGAAGTGGCTACAACCTTAGATCAGAAAATCGCCTGGCTGATTCTGCTTTCAACGATACCCGCTGTTATTGTTGGTTTGTTTTTGGAAGATATGATTAACATCATTTTTCGTAATTTATTAAGCGTGGCAATCTTTTTGATCTTTGTCGGCTTAATATTTTTATTGGTAGAAACATTTACCCAAAAAAAGTCTGATTTGAAGAGTTTAACCTGGTCCAAATCGTTACTTTTGGGTTTAGCGCAGGCTCTTGCCTTGATCCCTGGTGTTTCGCGCTCAGGCGCGACTATCAGCGCGGGCATGGCTTTAAATTTAAACAGGGAAGTGGCAGCCCGTTTTTCATTTTTAATGTCTATACCTATTGTCTTGGCTGCTGGAATTAAAAAGGCTTGGGATTTAAGGCAATTAGCCTTAAACGGACAAGATTTAATTATTTATCTTGCCGGCTTAATAGCGGCCTTGCTGATCGGTATTATAACCATTAAATATTTGCTGGTTTATTTGAGAAATCATTCTTTGAATATTTTTGCTTATTACCGTATAATAATAGGTATCGCATTATTAATTTATTTATTATTGAAATAATGAATAAAATTTTCGCTATAGTTATTGTTATAGTTATTGTTATAGTATTAACTGCTGGCTGGGTTTTTAAAATAGTTTTTATTGCGCAAAGCGGAACCGGAATATCTAAGGCCTTTGTGATTAAGACGGGCAGCGGTGTCAATCAGATAAGCCGGGATTTAAAAAAAGAAGGTTTGATTGACAGCTCTTCTGTTTTTGAAACTTATGTCTGGCTGAAAAAGGCCGAAGGCAAGATTCTGGCAGGAGAACATGAAATCAAAGACACTTGGAGCCTGCGTCAATTGACCAATGCGTTAACTTCAGGCAATACTCTGGATAATGAATTAAATATTAAGATAATTGAAGGCTGGGATCTTTATGATCTGGCGGAATATTTTGAAAAAATAGGTTTGGCTAAAAAAGAAACTTTTTATGCTTTAAGCGGTCAGCCGGGGAAACATGATAACACTGAAATGCCTGCTTGGGTTAAAGACTATGAATTTTTAAAGGAAAAACCTGAGGGGGTGAGCTTGGAAGGCTATTTATTTCCTGATACATACCGGGTATTTAAAAATTCTAATCTTAAAGACATAATAACCAAAATGCTGGATAATTTTGACAAGAAAGTCAACAGCAAGATTTTAGGTGATATTATCGGTCAGAATAAAAAGCTTTATGATATTTTGACTTTGGCTTCAATCGTTGAAAAAGAGGCGCAGACGCCAGAAGACAAAAAAAAGGTAGCCGGAGTTTATTATAATCGTTTAAAAATCGGCATGGCTTTACAGGCAGATCCGACGGTCAATTATATTACGGGAAAACAAACAGATCGTCCCAGTCTGGATGACCTGAAAGTCGAGAATTTATATAATACTTATAAATATCCGGGCTTGCCGCCTGGTCCGATCTGCAATCCCGGGATGGATTCGATTTTAGCCACGGTTTATCCCGATAATAATGATTACTTCTATTTCATTAATACGCCGGAAGGTAAATTGGTTTTCGCCAGGACCTTGGAGGAACATGCGGCTAATCGTGCTAAATATTTTAAGGATAATTAATAATTCGTAATACGTTACTCGGTATCGGTTAACGTTACGTCAATCGTTTGACGTATAACGTAACGCCTAACGAAACCGACTGACGATAAACGGACATAAAAATATGTTAGACCCAAAATTTTTTGCCAAACTTAAGAAAGAATATAATTCTTACGATATCAATCGCAGAATTATAATCAAGCACAGCAATGACATCTTGAAATTTGCCAAGATGGCGATTTTTGCCCTGCATCGGGATAATGTTAGCGAAGCGGAAAAATGCCTTGAAGAAGCTGATAAATTATTTCAGTATCTGGGTACTAAAATTAAATTGGAAAAGGGCTTGGATTTTGAAGGCGCTTATTTGGCGGCTATGGAAGAATATGTGGAAGCCAAGTTGTTTCATCATTACCTTAAAACCGGCAAGGTAACGGCCATATCAGGCCTTAAAATCGATTGTGACAGCTATTTAGGGGGATTAAGTGACTTTACCGGCGAACTAGTCAGAAAAGCCATTTATCTGGCCACCAGGCACCGTTATGACGAAGTTGCCGCCTGTGAACAGACGATTGAAGCCGTGGTCGGCGAATTGCTTCAGTTTAATTTGCTGGGTCCATTAAGACCTAAATTTGATCAGTCGAAAAATAATTTGCGAAAGATTGAGGAAATTATGTATGATTTGGAAATTAAGAAAAGGAATTAGGTAATTAGGAATTTGGGATTGGATAATTGAATTTAGATATTAAAAAAGGGCTCCGCGTGGCGGAGCCCTTTACTGTTATTTTCCCGGCAATGGAGCGGTAACCGAGCCGACGCTGATGCCATCCGCGCCCTGAATTCTGCAAATTATCTTCTGCTGGCTTAGCGCTTGTTGTGAATTCCCGAGTTTTTCGTCGAGAGTTTTGAACAGATGGTAAATAACGTCATTCTTTTTTTCATCATCAGTTTTTTGATCTTTGGGTTTTTGCGGTTGATAGATTGCCGCGTAATGATCAAAAACTTTTTTGATGATAATGTGAAAATCACGCAGTCTTTTCTGGTTACGGCAATGAACATGCATCTTGTAGAGCAATGGCCCCAGTGTATTATTGAGCATAGTCTCGTTGAAATTACTCTTGAATTTTTCTGCCGTATCAAGCAGGTCTTCAATAGTAATTTGGTAATTCTGGTCTTTGAACTCAACAACGAGCGTTTGGGGCTCAAGTTCCGGCGTGCGGATCCCCAGAGGTTTAATCGGCAAAGGTGCCGGCGAAACTGGTTCGTCTTTGACCTCATCTGTCAGATCATAGATAGGTTCAGGCTCTTCAGGCTTTTCAGTCAGCTTTCTGAGCATCATATTATCAAGGTCATTCAGCAGGTTGGCGTTAGAGCGCAAGGATTCAATTTCCTGAAGTATGATCTTTCGGATTTCATCAGGCGTGCAAAGCAGGAAAATTTTGCTGATGAAATCGATGAACGCTTTAGCTTCATTCTCAAAATGGAATTTCAGCCGGTTGATGTCCTTGGGATTTTGGTTGGCTGTTTCCATGAAGAATTCTCTGACGGTATAGGTCAAAAGTTTCAGTCGTTCATAATTGAGTTTGGTCGCCAGAGTAACTCTGATGCCGTTACCAGGATGCTTTTTTTTGTTCTCCTGCTGTTTGGCCGCCAATTCCTCTTCATTTTCCAGGTCACGGCGCTTTTGTTCAAAATCATTGAAATAAGGGTTGTAGGTAACTTCAGTCTGCCAGAAATTAGCGACTTCATTCCGGTCGCTAAAATATTCAGATCCGATTTTGAGCAACTCTGATTTGGTAATCCAGACGCCCTGATCGTTGCATTCCTGCAGGATGTATTCCAGCTTGGGTTTGAAAATGATGCCGGCAATGAATAAATCATTGTGCGTGCAGGCATCTTCAATTTCAGTGACGGCAAAATTGTCCAGATAGCTTAAAAAAATCTCCCGAAATTTAACGGGAATATCCTTGGAAGTCATGATTATTCCTCCTTTAGTTTGTGAAAGAACCTTGGAAAATTATATTAAAATCAACCCTGTAACTGTAAAGTTTATCCTTTAATTTAGCACAATTATATAAATTTGTCAATTATGTATTCTTAGAAATCGCCAAAGTAAGCAAAAATAAAAGGCCGGGGGTTTAAGTCCCGGCCTTATTTTGTGCTTGTTTAGCCAGACGCAGGCTGGCCAGCAGGGCAAGATCATTACCCATTTCAGTTTTTAAAATAGCCAGGCTGGAGATCAGATTGCCCATTTTTTTCATCAGTTCCGAGTCCTCATCTCTGGCCCATTGCTGCTGGAAAAGATTCTCCACTTTTTCAATGATAAGCCAGAAGTTTTCCAGCTTGTCTTCATCCCGGGCATGTCTGCGGAATGTTCTCAGCTGGTCAGTAACCCGATCATAGATTTCATCGAGGGAATAATCATTAATCATCTTCAGCAATAAGTCCGAGATGCTTTCGACTGTGATTTTATATTCCTTGCCTTCCAGATTTATGATTAATGAATGCTGTTCCTCGTTCAGGCTGACCACCGGCTCTCTGGTTTTTAAAGGATTAATTCCTTCGTCCACTAGAGCATCGGCAAAGACGCTGTCAAATTCGTCTTCGAGACTTTCATTCCCCAATCTCACCTTTGACGGCAGTTCAAAGTCAACGGGATCATAACCAGCCATAATTTGCTGGTAATACTTGGCAATATAGTTGAGATAACTTCTCGGCAGTCTGGGAAACTCCGAATTGATCAGCTTTTCAAGATCTTCGAGGGAACAGCGAATCTGATAGCTTTTTAGCTTGTTGACCACAATTTGCAACTCTTGAGGAAAGATGACATCCAGACGCCTTAAAAATTCCGAATCCTGCATGATTTTAGTTTCCAGCATGTAGGTATTGATAATCGCCCTGATAATGGTTGTGCGATCAATCTCATGTTTTTCTTCGGAAGTTGCGGTCTGACGTTCCTGCCACAGAGCGTCCAAAGATTTTTTCTTCCCAAAAAGGAAGAGATCTTGGTCAGTCGGCAGGATGCTTTCCCAGATTTCGCTATTCTCAATTTTGTACATCTTCATGAAAGCCTCTATGAGCTCCCTGGCTTCATATAGAGTGATCCAGGAATTGATGTCAATCAAAATCCTTTTGACTTTTTGCCATTTGACTTTGAAAGTAAAAATGGCGACATCCTGGTCATCAGTTTGAATGGCGTTGAGGATGTTGAAAAAATCGCCGTTTTCAAAAACAGTCTCCAGCGCCAAGCCGAAGATTTTTCGTCTGGCTTTATTTGACAGCATGGTTTGCCTCCTTTTCATTGTAAAATGACAATTTTTGTAACTAATTTCGATTCTTAACTTTAGCATTAGTTTATTGAATTGTCAATGTCGGGCTTGTAATATAGGCTGAAATAAGCTAAATTATTTGTATGACCATTGATGACAAAATCGACAGTTTGCTCAAGAAACTTGAGGAACTCAATAATGAAGGCGGCCAGTGGAATATTTCCAGGGAAACCGGCCAGTTTTTGTATCAGCTGATTTTAGAGAAAAAACCGCAGGTGATGATGGAAATAGGGGCATCAAACGGCTATTCAACCATTTGGCAAGCTATGGCTGCCAGGCATGTGGGGGCAAAGTTTTATACTTTTGAATTTGTACCTGACAAAGTCCGTGATCTGGTTCATAATTTGCAGATTGCAAAGTTGATTCAATATGTAAATATCATTCCTGACGATGCCAATAAACGGTTGAAACACTGGGAAGAAAAAATTGACTATGTTTTTCTCGACGGTCGTAAAAATGAGTATCTGGCGCAATTGAAATTATTGGAACCTCACCTTAATGAAGGCGCGTTAATTGTCGCTGACAATGTTATTTCGCATAAACACGTGCTTGAAGATTATTTATATTACATTGCCAATGATAAAAAATATAAAAGTGAGTTAAAGGATCTCGGGACTGGCTTGGAGCTTAGCTATTATAGCGGTTGATTGACAACAGGCTTTCTGTCTGATAAATTGGGCTCAAACGTCAAAGGAGGGAAAATATGTCTGCAGCAGAAATTTCAAAAATAGGGATAGCTACTCGAAGAGAAGTTAGAAAAAAAATCGAAGCGCATAAGCAAGAGATGCAGGCCAGCGGTAAATATTGCTTCATCTGCGCGATCTGCGGTAAAAAAGGTCCTAAGTTTGCGGAAAAAGACAAATCTTCCGGGCAGATTATTATAATGTCTGATGCCCCCGGATTGGATAGGTGGCCGATCAAAGTAGTATCTGCCGAAGGCAAGATAACTGCGCAGCAGCTACCCGCATCGGGATTCGGTTGTATGGCAACAACCTTTACTACCGTCAGAATCTGTCCCAGCTGTTCTCGTAAAAATCATTAGGTTGTTATCTGAGGGCAAGGTGAAAATCCTTGCCCTTTTTAAATTTTCAAAGTAAACTAAAGTTAGTATGAAGATAAAGATTATTACAATTTCTAAAACCAAATCAGAATACGAAGAAGCCGAAGCTGAATTTTTAAAGCGCCTAACCAGATACGCTCAGGTTGAAATTGTAAATTTGAAGGAAGAACCGATTACCAAAAATCGCGCTATTGATGAAATTATGGAAAGAGAAGGGGAAAAAATTATAAATAGTTTAGATAATGATTATTATAATATTGCCTTGCATATCATGGGTAAAGAAATTAGTAGTGAGGAATTAAGCAATCTAATCAAGGAAATTAAGGACTTTAAAGGCGGGAAGATTTGTTTTATAATTGGAGGGCCTTTAGGTTTATCTCAGCAGGTTATAGCTAAAGTTGATCTGGCTTTATCTTTTTCCAGGATGACCTTCACGCATCAGATGATAAGACTAGTACTTTTAGAACAGATTTATCGCAGTTTTGAAATAATTAAGGGTAGTGATTATCATAAGTGATTTGGATTTTGGATTATAGATTTTAGATTGCAATTAATTTGTAGGAAATATGAAAAAATTTAAAGAAACAATTGTAATTTCTGTCGGCGGGTCTTTGATTTATCCAGAGGAATTGGATTTAAATTTTATTTTAAGGTTGAAAGAAGTTATTTTTAATTTTGTTAAAGATGGTTATCGCATTGTGTTAATTACGGGTGGGGGTAAACTGTGCCGTAAATACAATCAGGCAGCACAAGGTTTTAATAAAAATATTACAGCTGAAGATTTGGACTGGCTGGGTATCAGGGTTACAAAGTTAAACGCGGAATTTTTACGATTATGTTTGGGGGAGTATTGTTATGAAAAAATAATTGAAAAGCCGAACCAAAGGATATTTTCACAAAAGTCAGTATATATTGCCGCCGGTTGGAAACCCGGCGCTTCTTCAGATAACATGGCAGTTAATCTTGCGAAAAAGTTTAAGGCTCAAAAGGTTATTAATTTATCCAATATTGATTATGTGTATGATAAGGATCCGAATAAATATCCCGACGCCAAACGCATTGAGCAAATTAATTGGCCTGAATTTATTAAGCTAGTCGGAACAAAGTGGGATCCGGGGGCACATGTGCCTTTCGATCCCATTGCCAGCGAACTAGCTGCTAAATTAAAATTGGAAGTCGCGATTCTAAACGGTAATAAAATCTGGAACTTAACCAGCTATTTAAGCGGCGGCAGTTTTATCGGTACTATAATTAAAACTAAAATCTAGTAAAATATGAAAGAAGTTTACCCTCCAATGCACACCGCAGAGCATCTGCTCAATCAGACCATGATTCGTTTATTTGGCACTAAACGTTGTTTTAGCGCGCATATTGAAGAGAAAAAATCCAAGTGCGATTATCATTTTGCCCGCGATTTGACTAGCGAGGAAGTTAAAAACCTGGAAGATAAAATTAATGAAGTAACCGCTTCTGATTTGCCGGTTAAGGAAAGTTTTAAGATTCGTGAATTCGCATCCAGAGAATATGACCTTACTCGTCTCCCTGAAAATGAAGATAGGAATATTCGCATTATAAAAATAGGGGATTATGACGCCTGTCCTTGTATCGGGCCTCATGTAACTTCAACCAAAGAAATCGGCGAATTTAAAATTATTTCCCATGATTATTCGGATGGAATTTTAAGAATCAGATATAAATTAAATTCGGCTTCATAGAAAAGACCCTGCATCTATAACGAGCAGGGTCTTTTAGAACGGAGTTGATTTCTTTGCATCATTCATTATTTAACTCCTTTCTAGCTGCTGAAACATCGTTCCAGCTGTTTTTGGGTGAGTTGAGGTTCGGAGCAATAAATAGAGATTACCTGGATAGATGCGTTGCCGCGCACCTTGGCCTGTAATCCTCCGTTTATTTTTCTGAACTTAACCCGGTTGGGTCCGCCTTGTTTACTGTTAACATACCGAATAATGTTAAGAGTAATTTTACGGACTGTGCTTAGCTTACGAGCCTGGTCAACGAGCGGAATCGCCGCGTCAATCAGAGTCGTATGCTTGCCGCCGATCTTGCCACCGAACATTTTGTTTTTCACATTTCATCACCTCCTTTGATTTAATGTTAGGGCAAGGCAAGTTAAATTTTTTTTGGGATAGTAGTGAATAAAGCAGTATAGCAAGAAAAAATGATCTTGTCAACGGTTCGAGGTTAACATTGACAAACTATAAAATTAATGATATATTATTAAATCGTAATTTCCGCAGTATTTTAAGGAGGTACCTATGATTTATGAATATCGTGATCAGGTTTTGCAACCGGGCCAACCCATTTCAGTCATCTTCAAGAGTCCAATCGGACCTTGGGTGATCATTACGGTTGATCCTGATATGCACCAGGCTTTGCAAGCCATGAATTATGGATCTTTACAGGCCGTTAACGACGACTTTGCAATTCGCAGGCATCACTGGCCTTGCGAATTTGAAGCTTTTGTTAGTCAGCTGAATTACAAGCTGATGAAAAAGATTCTGGCTGAACTCAATCATTGTCAGCCAAGTGAAATCGCAGTCAAGACGCTTCCCGCGTGTACGGGAAAACCGGATTTTCGAGAATTGGCCAGAATGCTGGCCAGTGATCCTGAGTATTTGGCTCAGGAAGGCTGGTAAATCTGGAAGGAGGCTGAAAATGTCTGATGACGATCGTTATCTTGTTAAAATTGCGATACTGTCCGCAATTTTGGTAGCGATTTTTATCAAAATTACGGGCCTGAACAACGACTGGTTTGTCTATCTCTTTATTGCCAGCTTTTTCTTTTGCGCCTGGTATAACAGAGATGTCAAATTGGTTTTCGCTGTTATCGGCGAAGTCCTAAAATACCTTTTTCGAAAGCATTAATCCTCACTGCGACGCGGTGGGGATTTTTTTCTGGCTTTGGCAGCTTGACTTTTTTTCTCGGATGTGCTAAGATGTAATCATAGTTAAAAACTGAATAATCATTATCCAGAGAGTGGGCAAGGGAACTGACCCGTTATAAGCTCACCAGCAACCTGTGGCTTTTGGCCATAAGGTGCTAAATTCAGCCCCGCGTGCGGGGGAAGATAATAAGTAATATATTTAGATCTTACCCCCTTCTCGCGTGTAAGATTTTTTGTTTTTTAACTGCAGTACTTTAACAATTGAATATAATTATCAAGAGCGCAATAGGGAACAGGCCCGATGACTGCGCAGCAACCTTCTTCCGAAGCTTAGGCAAAGGAGGAAAGGTGCTTATTCCTGCCCCAAAAGGGGAAAGATAATACTTATGGCTATTTGCCATTTGCCATATGCCAACAATCAGTCTTTCTCTTTTGGGAAAGGCTTTTTTATTTGTCCCGCACCAGCCCCCGCACCGCGGGGTTGGTGCGGGATTTCGCGTCCATCTGTAATTAAGAGAGATGTAAATCTCCGGGGGTGGAAGCTTACTTATCGTGCCAAAGTGTTCTTTAAAACCAAAAGGGAGGTAAATGAAAATGAAAAAGATAGGGAGGAGTTATAAGTATGATTCAAGTTGCTTTCGCATGGGCGCACATCCAAGAGATGACTCAACCAAGTATTATTATACTGAATACGTTGAGTATGCTAAAGATGGCCGGCCGTATTTTATCCGCCAATGGGATGGTGGAGGTGAAGATTTTGATAGTGAACCCATGTCAGCCGAAGGCAGAAAGCTCTTTCCAAACTTGACTCAAAAGTGTCCTGGGTGCGGGAGGCCTTTAAACCTTACTGAAGACACCTGTGATAATTATATGTGTATAAGGCCTATTGATAACCCGATAATCATAGGACCAGAACCAGATCTAGATCCTGCCCAAAGGTTGTTGGAATTGCTTTTTAAAGATTGTCAGGAGCTGAAGGTTAGCCCTCATTGGAAGGGCAGTGTTAAGGATGAAGCAGAGCATAGGCAAAAGGCAATTGTTGATTTGTGCGAAGTCCTGCTGGTTATTCGCATAGATCTGGAAATTAAGAAGGTTTGGGCAGACAAAGTAAAACAGCTGGCTGAAGATGTTAAAAATTACGGCTCATATGCAAGTAACGCAGCCTATGTTTTAGACGAGTTGTTTCGTAAGAGATTTAAACTCTTGGACTAAAAGTCTGAGGAAAATCAGAATGAAAATGACCTGAGCAAGTCTTAAAACTGCTCAAAACAAAATGAAAGGGGAAAGGGAATATGAAAAAGATAGGTAGGGATTTTAAGTACGATCAAAGTTGTTATCGGATGGGAGCAAAACCAGGCCCGAATTCCATTAAAAGGTTCTACACTGAATATGTGGAATATAGTGCTGCTAGAAACCATTACTTTATCCGTAGATGGGATAATGGACTTATAGAGTTTGACAGTGAGCCTTTGTCAGCAGAAGGCAAGCAACTGTTTCCTAATCTGACTCGATATTGTCCTAATTGTCATGAGCCATTAAATTTTACTAAAGATCACTGTACTAATTGGCCTTCTTGTGGGCGATCTATTGATGATGATAATCGTATCAGAGTCAGGTCTGAACATGATTTCAATTTAGCAGATAACATTGCAGTCAATAGTACAAAAAAGACCTGATTAAGTCTTATAACTGCTCAAGGCAATTTTAAGCCCTTGTGGTTATCCATGAGGGCTTTTTACTTTTCCCCAAAAAACCTTGACAAATTTATACTATAAGGTAAAATAAATACATATGAACATCATTAAACAAGTTTGGTTTACCTATTTCTTTTTTAGCGGACTGCCAAAGCCAGCTTGTTTGAATGTGTAAAATAATTTCCTAAATTATTCAAATATAAAGAGCTGGCCAAATAGGTCAGCTCTTTAAAGTTTATATTGAATAGCCCTCCTACGCTCCTTTGGAGCTTCGGAGGGCAAGGAGGGCAGTATGAACCGGAAACAAAGGCGGAAGTTAAAGAGGATATTTAGTAAGAATGGCGGCAAAAAAAGTTTAAATCCTTATTTTGTCGCCTCAAGCGGATTGGTATTGGATTTCAGTTCTAAAGGAGGGTATAGGGATGTTGTCAAAGGAAACTAAGGGGGGAAACAAAAATGCATCAGTGCCGGTCGCTGACGCTGGTGTCATGGAAACCAGATGGCTGGTAGGCAAAAGCTTGTTAAATGGGGGCAAAAAGCTCAGGCCTGATTTGCAGGAACTTCTAGATAAATTAGGGGTAACTGTCAGCAAAGTCGTGATTGATCACGGGCCTGAGCCGATGGTTTG
>JAPLYC010000057.1 GCA_026395755.1 Candidatus Parcubacteria bacterium
AATCGTATTGTAAATTGGTGCCCGCACTGCTTATCAACTTTGTCTGATGACGAAGTTGAATACAAAGAAACAACCGGAAAGTTTTATACTTTTAAATACAGCAAGGATTTTCCCATGAGTATTTCCACGACCCGTCCGGAAACCAAACTGGGAGATACGGCCGTGGCAGTAAATCCCGATGATCAACGTTATCAAAAATATATTGGCCAGACTATAATTGTTGATTTGGGCGCAGCGCAGCCCTTAAGCCTGAAAATAATCGGTGACGAATCAGTTGATGCTAATTTTGGAACCGGCGCTTTGGGCGTGACCCCGGCGCATTCCAAGATTGATTTTGATATGGCTCAGAAAAATAATTTACCGGTGATTCAGGTGATTGATGAAAACGGGAAGATGACTGCGCTAGCTGGGGAAGAATATGAAGGCTTAGCAGTTTCGGATGCCAGACAAAAACTGGTTGACTGGCTGGATAGGCAGGGACTTTTAGCCAAAGTGGAAGAGGTGCCGCAAAATTTGACTGTTTGTTATCGTTGCGGAACTACCATTGAGCCTATTCCATCATTACAATGGTTTGTCGATGTTAATAAAAAAGTAACTTTAAAGGGCAATAAATTTTATAAAAATAAATCCATTAAAGAAGTTGCTTTGGAAGTGGTTAAAAATAAGGACATTAAAATTATTCCCGAAAGATTTGAGGGAGACTATTATGCCTGGCTGGAAAAATTGCATGACTGGTGCATTTCCCGCCAGATTTGGTTCGGGCATCAGATTCCGGTTTGGTATAAAAATAAAGGTAAAGATAAGGAAGAAGTTTTTGTAGGGTTAGAGGCGCCCTCGGTTGATGGTTCGACTAAGCTCACCATGACAACCTCGGGTGATTGGGTACAGGATCCTGACACCTTGGATACTTGGTTTTCCTCAGGTTTGTGGACTTTTTCCACTTTGATGGATATTGATTATGCCAAGTATAAGACTTGGGAGGATTGGACCAAGAATTCACCGGATCTTCAATATCATCCGACCACGGTCATGGAAACCGGTTATGATATAATTTTTTTCTGGGTGGCGCGCATGATTATTCAAACTACATTTATCAAAGGTGAAATTCCTTTTGAAACTGTTTATCTGCACGGCATGGTGCGTGCGGAAAGCGGTGAAAAAATGTCCAAGTCTTTAGATCTTTGGAATATATCCCGTTACATTTTAACTTCAGTAAAAGAAGTTAAAAGAATAACCAAAAAACCTAAAGCCCTAACTTTGGCAGATGAATGGATTTTGGCATCTTTTGAACAAACAGCTGCGAAAGCTACCGCAGCTATTGAAAAATTTGATTTTTCCGCCTGCAGCGAAATTTTGCGCGATTTTACCTGGAATGATTTTGCTGACTGGTATCTGGAGATTTCTAAGCTCCAAGCTCAGAGCTCCGAGCTTAGGGCTAATACCGAAACAATATTACTTTATATACTGGAAAGGTTATTAATCTTATGGCATCCGCTTATTCCTTTTGTGACTGAAGCAATCTGGGAAAATTTTGAAGCCGATGATTTACTGATGGTACAATCCTGGCCTAAAACGGAAAAGAAAATTAAGGAAGTTAAAGATTTTCAGGTAATTGTTGATGTTATAAGTTTAATTCGCAATTTAAGAGCAGAAAATAAGATTGAGCCGGCTAAGAAAGTTAATGTTAAAATTTATGCGGGCAAACAGGAAAAGATAATTTCAGAACAGGCTGAAATACTTAAAGGATTGGCTCGCATTGAAAATCTGGAAATCAGTAAGTCTGGTGACAAGCCTGCTCAGCCAATCAGCGGCGTGGTTTCGGGCGTGGAAATTTATATTTTGTTGGAAGGGTTAGTTGATAAAGTCAAAGAAGCAGAAAGATTGAGTAAAGAAATTGATGCAGCTAAAAATTACATTTTGACTCTTGAGAATAAGCTAAGTAATCAGGAGTTTATAAAAAACGCGCCCAAAGAAATTGTTGCCAAAGAAGAAGGGAAATTGAATGAACAAAAAGAGAAAATTTTAAAGCTAGATGAACAATTAAGAAATTTATAAAAAAATAGGCCCTCCGCGATGCGGAGGGCTTTTGGTTTGAATATTATTCCAAACTATTTTCCTTTTAGGCCATAGTAAAACCCCGGAATTGCTCCCAAGATAAAACCGATAATTAAACAATTGCGGTAAAATTTTTTATTTTCAGGCGATAGCAGGTCTGATTGCTTATTCGGTTCAATCTTTTTGTTTTCAGGTGACGAGGCTTGAATAGGAGCAGATGCCGCTTGGCTTGTTTGATTTGTGATTCTGGGATTGCTCTGTTCGTTAGCCTGGGCGTTTTGAAATGGTAAAAATGATTCTGCCATGAATAAAATCAAGGCAATTAAAGACGCAGTTAAGAAACCTTTTACCGTGTTTTTCATCAACTCCCCCCTTTTTTTGTTTTTTGAGACAATTTCGATAACAATTTGTTTGTCGCCTTATAAATATAACCCATATGCTAATTTTGTCAAGATAACGTATTTATGCCATTTTGATGTTGACAAATTTAGAAAAAAGTGATAGAATGTGCTATAAAGTAAGTAGATCTTTGAAAAGTTATTTCCCTTCATTTTGAGGGATGAAAAGTATAAGCGTCGAAGTTTTAAATCGTTCAACTCTAAAAGTCTTGAGACAGGAGGTATTACAGTGAAAACAGCTAGGATTGTATTCTGTTTGGGTGTTCTTTGTCTTGGCCTTATGGCCAACACAAAGTGCGGTCCTCGTCCCAACTATAACATGCCTGCTTGTCATACTGGCGAGATGATTGCCTGTGATACCGGTATGCAGGGCGTTTGTTCTGCGGGAGTGCAGACCTGCAAAGGTGGTCAGTTTACTACCTGTAAGCAGACAGTTCAGTCCTCAGCAGAAGTCTGCGACGGGTTGGACAATAATTGCGACGGTAGTACTGATGAAGGTGTTCTAAATACCTTCTATAATGACAATGACGGTGACGAATTCGGTGACGCTTTGATCAGTGTGGAGTCTTGCATTCAGCCCAGCGGTTATGTTGCCAATGGTACTGACTGCAATGACACCAATGCCACAGTCTATCCTGGCGCCGCGGAAATCTGCGATGGCCTGGACAATAACTGTGACGGCCAGATCGATGAAGGCGTGAAAACGACTTTCTACGCTGACACCGACATGGACGGTTATGGCGATCCGTTGGCGACTACTGATGAGTGCGCTGCACCCAGCGGTTACGTTGCCAACAACGAGGATTTCTGGCCCGGCCAAGACGACGACGGTGAAATAGCCGCTACAACGGATGATCTGGACGGCTATATCGCCCTGGTCCTGGATAGCCAAGGTTTGGTCAGCAAATCTTTGGTAACCGATTCGACGCTTATAAGCGATTATGACGGCGTATATGATCGGGATTACAATCTGCCTGTCATGGCCATTCCGCTGGAGCCTTTTAACGAGGTTAATTGGCAGATGGTGGAAGCAGCCAGGCTGAAAATTTTCCTGCTTAACTACGCGGAATTCAAAACGCCCGGCACGGGTTATACCTGTAAAACGTCCAAGATCAGCGCTTCAGTCAAAAAGACGACAGATCTGTCATCTATGGTCAGCTCAAGCTGCGACTGTCCTTCTTTCCCGATTTGCCAGCCGGCATATTGCAACGATCCCGTGAACTTGGGTGAAAATGCGCAGAGTTTTAATTTTACCGATTTAGGTGACGGTTGGTTTGAAATCAACAGTTTCGCTTTCGGTAAAATTTTGGAACAGGCTGTTGCAGAGGACAAAGGGAATCTTGTCATAAGCATCCAGGCAAGCTGCGATGGCGGTTATCCCTTTGGGGGAAATAAACCGCTGGAAATTGAAGACGCGGGTAATCATGGCTCAAGCAATAATGTGCCTGCAATTTCTTTCCAGTTCAATCGCGGTCATTTGTTTTACCGCGATAGCGATGCTGACGGCTATGGCTCTGACGGTGATACGGTTTTTACGTATTTCCCGCCGGACGGCTATGTCAGTCTCGGTGGTGACTGCGATGACAGCGAGTTTACAATCAATCCTTCCTCGGAAGAAATCCCCGGGAATGAAATTGATGAGGATTGCGACGGGTTGGTGGCTTATCAGCAGTATTCGTTGGGTCAGTATGATGGATACATTAATACTGTCCGTAACGGCGCTGCGTTAGTAACCAACAACCTGATTTCCACTTTTTTTGCACTGTATTCAAATTCCTCCAGAACCGGCCTTGTTACCTTTGATTCGGAAACGATCAATTGGGATGAAGTTCGGGCCATGGAAGTGAAATTTTTTTCCTTAAACCAGGAATGCGAATATGGCACGCCTACATTCAGTGTCACCTTGGCAGATACGGGCAATGTGTACGCGTGGGGCGGACAGAACTGTTCCGTCGGTAGAACCTGCGGAGCCACGGGATGTGAGTTTACTTACTATCCCGAAGGTTGCATCATGCCCTGCTCTTTCCAGGACGTAAAAACCTGGTCACTTTCTCCGCTGAGTAGTGGCTGGTATTCGACAGGTCAGACCACTGATATGGTCGAAAGCGTCAGAGAATATCTGGGCAAATATGAATCAGCCAGGTATTTTACCTTTGAAATCTCGGTCCATTGCTCTACAGCTATTTACATGGTCAATGATGGATCGGCGGAATTCGAAGACGGAGAAAATAGCGGGGGAAGCGGGAATTTGCCGACAGCGGTAATTTATTCCCAGGAATAATCTTTCTCAACCCAGCGGCTCTCTTTACAGGGAGCCGCTTTTTCATTGACAAAAGATTAATTTATAGATAAGTTTATAAATAGTTGTTTTTTAAAAGGAGGGGGTAATGCACAAGGGAATATTTAAAGGGAACGAGAAGAGGAGGCTTTCTATCTTGGAATCTTTGTATGAAAAGAATATCAGTCATTTTCTGAACATTCCCAATATCGGCTTAGGTGTCTTGAATCAGATTTTGGGCGAGCTGTTTAGTACCGAAAAAATGCCTCGCCACAACCTGGTACTCTTAAAACAAACTTTAACTTTTTGGGTGAGGCCGGTTAAGAGAGTGTCCGGAAAGAGTGGCTGTATTTACGAATACAGTATCAGATTTTTGCGCAGTCTGTACTCGGTGCATTTTGGCAAAAAAGGCGGTAGAAAAATCTTCCGCCTGCAGCTCAATGTCAAAACTGTACAGATTTCCTGGCAGGGACATTTTCGGCAGCAGAAAAAAGTATTTCAACTGGACAGAGTTTTGTATTGCGCTGATCTGACTGTCGCTAAATTCAAAACAGCGACCGGCATGGGCGTTAAAAAGACCAGCTCGCTGGGGACCTTCAAGCTTGGCGGAGTTAAAGTCAAATTGGGAGGCAAAAACCATAATAAGCTTGTCTTGGTATTTTTTGACAGGGGCAAACTTTTCATCTTCGACTTAAATGGGAAAAAGATTGTACCAATAAGTTTGAAGTAAAAATTAGCGGTCCGTAAAACGGGTCGCTTTTATATTTGACAATAATTCATTTTATGATAAGTTATATCAACGATTGATCATTTAAAAAAATGAGGAGGCTTAGATGCAAGAAATTATCGATAAAATTGCAGAAGAAGCGCTGATCTTGTTTCCGGCTGAAGAATACGGCTTTGGCGGTCTATTATCTCATCCGGGGATTAAAATCGGGTTGGTGAGTTACGATTGGAAACTACATTTAATGTCAGATATTCCAAGGACTCTGAAAAAAGGTCGTTACTATCCCTGCTGGGATTGCGGGGAATTAGCTATCTGGTTTTGCACCAGATTAGAGCAACAAGGCATTGAATCAGGGGTTTTGGAAATAAAGCATGATACACCTGATTTTAAAGCTATGGCCCATCATTTCCATTGGGTGCCAGCTTGGCAAGGTGACGATGGCTTAGCCATTTTTGACATTACACCTGGCTCAGACCTTGATTTTTGCAGGGAAAATAAGTTAATCACTGATTTTGACGCAGCTTGGTGGCGGGAATTTTTAGCCAGCCGAGAATATATTAATTTCGTAGCCTCGGAAACAATGACACTTATCAACTGGCAATCTTTTCATGAAGGGGAGCTTAAACAGGGTTTTCTCAATTATTTCGGAATTTTTCAGAGGGATGAAGCCCTTATTTTCCAGTTTGAAACCATTTTTGTCCATCGGGGCATTGTGGTTGACAAACGGGTTACGAATTATAAAGTTTACCAGGATTGCATGTGGAAAATGCAGAAGGAATTTGGGAAAAATCCTTTGCGCTCTTTGGAAAGGCTTGAACCTTACCCTGGCACCTTTGAGCATAAAGTCTTTAAGCATCTTGTGCCCGAGGCGGTATACGGCGAAGCTTTAGCGGCGGTTCATCAAAAAGCTCAAGGGGAAATACTGCCCAAAGTATTTTCTATCTTCGATAAAAAACTTTTACGAAGGTGGGCCAACCCAAACCACTTGTCCTGGTTTGATAGGGTATTTGGTTAATATCAAGTCAAAGCGGTCTTGCAATGCAAGGCCGCTTTTTTATTGTTGCTTTTTGGTCTGAAAAAACATATTATTAAGTAAAGGTTAGATTAAATTATAGTCATGAAAAAATATTTTCATTTTACTTTAATAATTATGGTCAGCGGCGCGATTTTACCGGCTGTTTTTTTGTTGTTTTTATTTGGCAATAGGCTGCAAGGCGCTGCCCCCGATGTGTTGATTGATAAAAATTTAAGTTCGTCTGCCGAATTAAGCCCAGAGCCTGCAGCCATACCGGACAAATTTCAGCACCAGGCTGCCAATTTTGACCTGAATATAAATGCACAGGCGATTTTTTCCAGCGAACTAAATCAGATTTTTGCTTTGGTTGTCCAGCATCATCTGGTGGCTACGCCACTGATTAACCGTAATTTTTCGGTGGCGGCTGATTATTTTACTCAAAGAGAAAAAGTGATTAAGCAGATAGTTATACTTTCTCCCAACCATTTTTTGGTTCCGAAGGCGGTGATAACCTCAGACGGCAATTGGCAGACCAAATACGGCCTGGTTGCCAATGATCAGACTTTAACTGAGAGTTTGGTCAGCAGCGGTATGGCAGAGATCGATCATCAGGCGCTGGAAAAAGAACACGGAGTTTTTGATTTGCTGCCTTTTGTGAAATATTATTTTTCCGAAGCCCAAATTACGCCTTTAGTTATCAGCGAGAATGTTACCGCTGAACAAATTAGCAGTTTGTCTGATTTTTTAACCAATAATTTATCGCCGGATTCCCTGATTATTTTATCCGCTGATTTTTCTCATTATTTGCCGGAAAGAATCGCCGATTTCCATGATCAGGCTTCAATTGGCGCTTTGGCTGATTTAGAAGAAAGTTCTGTCAGCCAGATGGATTTTGATAATCCCGCTTCTTTGAAGGTTTTGTTTAAATATCTGGCTAATAAAAATGCCCGCCGTTTTGTATTATTGGATAATCAGAATTCGGATGATTTTATGACCGGCGATCCTTTGCAGGAAACTACCAGCTATGTGAGCGGGTATTATACTTACGGCAGCAAAGTCCCCAAAAATCAAATATCGCTTTTATCTGTGGGCGATCTGATGCTTGACCGCAATGTTTCTGCTTTGACTAAAAAAGACGGCAGTTATGATTATCCTTTTGCCAAACTCAATCTATTTTTTAAAGGCATAGATTTTAAGCTGGCCAATCTGGAAGGTCCGGTTACTGATTTTCAGTCCGTGGCCAATACCGGTAATCACATGCAATTTACTTTTTCGCCTGATTTTTTGCCCACGCTGCAAAAATATTTTCAGGTTTTTTCTTTGGCCAATAATCATAGCTTGAATTTTGGCAACAAGGGATTGGAACAAACCAGAAATTATTTGAAAGAAACCGATATTAATTTTTTTGGGGATCCGCAAAATAATGACAAACTTTTATCAACGATTATTGAAAAAAATAGTATCAAGGTCGGCTTAATCGGGTATCATGCCTTGGTAACGACTAAAATGTCAGTCATAACCGAGGAAATTAAAACTTTAAAAAAGAAAACCGACTGGGTGATTGTTTACGCGCATTGGGGCAATGAATATAAGGAATTGCCTTCATCCAGCCAGATATATCAGGCTCATGAAATGATTGATAGCGGCGCAGACCTAATTCTTGGTTCCCATCCGCACGTGATTGAACCTTTGGAGATTTATAATAACAAAGTAATTTTCTACAGCCTGGGTAATTTTATCTTTGACCAGTATTTTTCTCAGGCAGTAAAACAAGGCTTAAGCGTCGGGATCGTTTTAGACAAAGTTAACAATACAATTCAGCCCAAATATTATCTAATGCCCTTGAAAATCAGCGAGGCCAGTCAGGCAGAAGTAATGACTGTCAAGGAATCTCAGGAGGTTTTGGATAAACTGGGCAAGAATTCTCAGGCCAGCGCGGAAGTGAAGGAAATGATCAGAAACGGTTTGGTTTTTGGCTTGACAAATGAAAATTAGTTTATTAAGCTTGGTTTAGTTTCCAGACTTTGAAACACTTAGTTTACAAGCAAAGGAGGCAGAAATGAAAATACTGGTTTTGGACCGTCATGCAATGGCGGCTGTGCAAATGGTTGATTTTCTTCGGGAAGAAGGCCATCATGAGGTCATTAACGCCTTTAATATCAATGATGCCAATAGCCATTGGCAGTATGATGGCTCACCGTTTGATTGTCTGATCGTTGATATTACCGGCCCGGTTGACGGATTGACTGAAGAAGAAAAGAATCAAACCAAAGAAGGCTGGATCAGCGGCTGGATCTGGCTTAAAAATTACATCCTCAAGGAAAAGCCGGCTTTTACTCCCCGGGTTATTATTTATTCAACCCAGCAGACTTTGCAGGTTTTGGAGGAAGCTGATCCCAAAGCCATGAAATCCGGAGTCAGTATTATCTGTAAAAATGGTTCAACCTCAGGGGTTAAACTGATGCTTGCTCAGCTGGAAAAAATCAGCAAGCTTTCATAAATCAAATAATCGCTAAGAACCGCATCGCGGTTCTTTTTTAATTGTTGACAAAATTTGTTTTTGGGTATATGATTTTAAATCAGTCTAAAAAGGAGGAAAAAATGGATCATAACAATCAAGGAATTTTGTATGAAGGTTATGAGGCTTTGCTCTTGAAAATTTTCAAGCTCAATCGCAAGCAAAGGAGTACTTTTTTGCCGCTGGATAAGCAGAAGGTGGCCTGTCTGGAAAAGGCTCTGTCCAAGCTCTCGCCCCGAGAAGAAAAAGTAGTGCGTTGCCGCTGTGGTCTGGAGGGCGGTAAAAAACAGACATTGCAGGAAGTTGCTGACAACTTCGGTGTCAGCCGCGAGCGAATAAGGAGCATAGAGCATAAAAGCCTTAGAAGTCTAAGGCAGTGGATCAATCAAAGCGAATCCAGATTCATCCGTGATGAGCAGGGTAATATCGTCTACTATTGCGCCTTTTTTCCGTCTGAAGCAGAAAAATTAATCATCAAACAGCAACAAAAGCTGGAAGAAACGGTGGCGAAAAATAAGGAGATGGTATTAAAACTTTTTGCCCTGGCAGACAAATACCAGCAAGCAATTGATTTTATCAAAGAGCTCAATACTCCCAATAAAAATCTGGAAAAGATCAGTGCCGACCTGGCCAAAATAGAGGAAAATTTGGCTGTTATTGAGTCGCTTGAGGAGACAATTGAAAAACTTGGTAAGTTAAAGTCCGGTTATATCAAGTTCAAAAGGGATTGTCAGGACGTGCAAGCGCAGTTAAAACCACCGGCAGTAAAACAGTCGCTGGCTGCCCCCCTTAATTTGAAAGAGTTTTTGACCGGTGCCTGTGATCTGATTCCTGATGCTCAGCGCGATATTGAGGAATTGGAATTTTCTAACCGGACTAGTAATTGTTTGAAAAATTTGGGGGTACAAACATTAGGTCAACTGGTCCAAAAAACCGAACTGGATCTGATGAGAGTCAAGAATTTTGGCCGCAAAAGCCTAAACGAAGTCAAGGAGATTCTTGAAGTTTACGGCCTGCATTTGGGCATGAAGTACCCCGAAGATTTCATCGAAAAGGTATAAAATCTCAAGTCTGCTGTGCGATCACAGCGGACTTTTTTAATATTTGAAAATTTAGGTTATTTATGGTAAATTTAGACTATAAATATTTATTAATCTAATATAGGAATGATTAAGCTGACTACAATTGCATCCAGGGGAACATTGTTAATGTTTTTATTGATTACTTTATTAATAAGTTTGATTGGCAATATATTTTTCCCCGGATTTATGGACGGACTATTTAAGTGGGTTATTGCCTTGTTTGTAGGTCTTTGGGCAGTGATATTTGTTTATACAACATTTATTAATGCTGAATTTGGAGTAAAAGACTATCATTCATTTGCAATTAAGGCCAGGTTTTGGGAGTTGTTGTTGGGGAAAGAAAAGGCCAAGGGATTTACTAGGGATGTTATGAAGTCCGGGTTTGGTAAATTTTTGGGAGTTGTTTTAATGATAATGGGAATAGCCTTGATTATTATTTCTCTGTATAATTTATTTTATTAATCATAACTTTTTATATGACTAAAATTATTACTGACGAAAAGCAAATTGAGGAAGTTTTAAGCCGAGGGGTAGAGACAATTTATCCCGAGAAGGAATCTTTGAAAAAAGTTTTAATGTCCGGCAAGCGCATTCGCTTATATTGCGGGTTTGACCCGACTGCCACTTCTCTGCATATCGGCAATGCCATTAATATCCGCAAACTGGCTAAGTTTCAGGAACTGGGACATGAAGTTATTTTTTTGATCGGCGATTTTACGGCTATGATTGGCGATCCGACTGATAAGATGGCGGCGCGCAAACAATTAACCCGTAAGGATGTTTTGAATAACTGCAAGGGCTGGAAAAAACAGGCTGCCAACCTGATTAATTTTTCCGGCAGTAATCCCGCCAAATTAATGTACAACAGCAAATGGAATGCCAAATTAAAGTTTGAAGATGTTTTGAGCTTAGCTTCTCATTTTTCGGTACAGCAAATGCTGGAACGGGATATGTTCCAAAAAAGAATTGAGGATGAGAAACCGATATTTATTCATGAGTTTATGTATCCTTTAATGCAGGGTTATGACAGTGTGGCCATGGACGTGGATCTGGAAATCGGCGGCAATGACCAGACCTTTAATATGCTGGCCGGGAGAACATTGATGCGCCTGATGAAAAATAAAGAAAAAATGGTGATGACCCATAAGCTTTTAGTTGACCCGACAGGGAAAAAAATGGGTAAGACTGAAGGGAATATGATTAACCTTACTGACAGTGCTGAAGATATGTTCGGCAAGATTATGGCCTGGTCAGATCCCATGATTAAAATCGGGTTTGAGATTTTAACTGATGTGCCGTTGGATCAGATTGAGAAAATGGCCGAAGCTATGACTAAGGGCGCCAATCCGCGCGATTACAAATTAAAGTTGGCTTATGAAGTTGTAACAATTTATAAAGGGTTAGAAGACGCGGATGCAGCCAAAGATAGTTTTGTTAAGGTTTTTTCTGAAGGACAAAAACCGGAAGA
>JAPLYC010000060.1 GCA_026395755.1 Candidatus Parcubacteria bacterium
TAAATTTTGCCGAATCCTCGCTGGTCATCAGCCACCAGGCCTCATCAATTACCAAAATTCTTTTTTTAACCTGTGAACGGACCACATTCCAGATATAGTTAATAATGCTGTAAATGGCAACCGGACGGAGTTCATCCTCCAAATCTCTGACCGAAAAAATCACCAGCTGATTATTCATATCCACATTGGTCGGCGAATTAAATAAGCCGGAAAAAGTGCCTTCGGTATATTTTCTCAGCCTCAGGCTTAAATTTCTGGCGCCGTCCATGCCGTCTAAAATATTCTGCAAATCCTGCATAATCGGCACTTCAACCGTGGCCAGATCAGACTGCGGGGTGATATCCTTACTGGCATAAGTTTCGATTAAGGCGCGGTCCAAAATAGAATCTTCCTCGATCGTCAGAGCGCCCATCATTAAGCGCAGCAAACCTTTAAGGGTAATAACCGCGCTTCTGATGATGTCCTCGGTCGTGGCGTCACCAATGGCCCGCGGTAAATCAAAGGGATTAATTTTATTTTTTGAGGATAAAGAAATATCGACATAAGTACCTCCGACCGCTTCAGCCAGGTGCAAATATTCCCTTTCCGGATCAATAATAATGACGTCAGTTCCCATCATCAAACTGCGCAGCACTTCCAGCTTGATGGCATAACTTTTACCGGCACCGGAAGTGGCAAAAACAACCGTATTGGCATTTTGCAAAGAAAATCTGTCAAAGAGAATCAGGCTGTTATTATGGCGATTAATGCCGTATAAAATTCCATTGTCCGAGGTCAATTCCGATGAAATAAAAGGGAAAGAAGAGGCGCAGGGCGAAGTATTCATATTAAAAGAAATCATCAGTTCATCACTGGCCATAGGCAAAGTGGAATTAAAGCCCTGTTCCGCCTGATAAAAAACTTTTTTACTATAAATCAATTTACCGCCCAGCATGGATTCGATTTCCGAGCTGAACTGTTCCAGATCATCCATGCTTTTGGCATAAATGGTTATATAAAGCGCAAATTGAAAAAATCTTTCGGTACCCTGAGTCAGGTCATCCCTTAATTTTTCAATATCACGCAAACCGGTTTCCAGAATCGGATCACGCGGCGCGCCTTTTTCAATATCTGACATCAGCTGGGCTTCCATATTACCGACTCTTTTACGCAATTGCTTTAAAATCAAATCCGATTTAACCGGATAAAAAAACATGGCCACATCCAGCATTTTACTCATATTAACAATGGGAGTAAACCAGCCGATATTAATGTAACGCGGATAATTCAGCACAAAAAATGTTCGGACATACATATCCCCTAAAATCAGGTAAGTCGGCTTGACTTCAAAAGCAGCCGGAGCAATCAAATCCTTAATATCCATCACGCCGTGCCGATAAATCTTTTCTTCTTCCAGGGTAATGGCTTCGCCTTTAGCAGCGGACGATTCCTGGGCTTTAATCTGCGCCGCAGTCAATTTAGGCTGCTTGGGCTGAACTGATTGTGTTTGTTGATCAATTTCTAATGGCATAAAATAATTAATTCAAAAAGTAAAAATTAAGCTTCCAATCCCAATTGGCTGACATCTTTTAATCTTTCATTCTGGCTGGTTTTGGGATTATATACATTATAATAAAGCTCAATTAAGCTTTGCGTATCCAAAAGCACGGCTTCCAGCCCCATTGATCTGAGGTTAGACATCACATTATCGGCTCTGAGCATCATTTCATCCTTAAATTCAGCCAATTTTTCCTTTCTTAAACGAATAAGCTGAACCGGAAAAAAAGATTCCTTCAGACGGCTAAAAAAACTTTTCTTTTTGGAACCAAGGGGATTAAACGGCACTATAATAAAAAACTTTTTGGTCATTATTTCCTGCATTTCAATCAATTGCTTGATATAGCCCCGATAGCCGTCTATTTGCGTTTTTAATAATTCATTGGGCTGCGCCTTTTGCGCTTCATTCAAGCGGCGCAGATAGCCTTCAATGTCCAATTTTCTGGACTGAATCACGATCTGAATCGGATAATCCATGGAATTTAAAAATTCCATGTAACCGGCGATCAAAGCGCTTTGCTCATCTTCGCCTTTAAGGGCGAAATTAACGCTGGAACACATGATTATCATTCTCAAAGTGCCGTCTTTAAGAATGACCATGTCATTGCGGAATTCGGAAATATGCAAATATTTTTGTGTGGACGTAAAAGCCATAAAATTAAGTAAAAAGTTTAAAGTCTAAAGTCAAAAGTGTGGAATTATTTATATAAATTTTTCTCTCACCGATTCTCAATTCACAAATTCACAAATTCCCGATTCCTGATTCCCAATCTCTAATCCTCTTCTTTATACGCGCCGCCGGTATTAATTGTCAGTGATAAAGAAGAGAGCCTGGATTCCGGAATAACGGCCTTGGGGACAAATTCTTTTTTAACTTCGGTTTTTTCCACCGGCGGCAAGGTAGTCACCTCCATCCGCTGCCAGACTCTGATACTGGAGCGCAATAAAGTCTGCATCAAATTAACAAAGAAATAATGAAAAGGCATGCCGTTAATCTTCAAAAAGGCAACAATCATGAAAATGCCGCTATTAATAACAATGACGATTATGGCCGTATTGGCAAAAAACATTTTATAGAATAAAAAATCCAGCATGGCCGCCACCATCATAATCAAAAACTGCCTCGTGGTGATCGGCCCGAAAATTTTACTTTCGACGTCAATAAATTGCGGAACAAGAAATGGTCCTGTTAGTGGCATGTTTTTTTCGTTTTTCGTTATACGGTATCGTTTGGCGTTTCGTTATACGAAAAACGATTAACGAAACGTTTACCGAAGCCGAAAAACGATTTACTTTCATTAATATTTAAGACTCTTATTTAAGTCCATAATCGCCTTATATTCAGCCGGTGTAATATCCCCTCTTTGGGCAATGATCTGGTCATAAGACTGATTATTCACAAAGGCCTTATTCATGATGTCGGCGTAAATCTTATACAGAGGGCTATTTTTTAAAGCTTTAATGCCGGCGGCTCTTTTTTCCAGGGAATCATTTTCCAAAACTTCCAGTTTCTGTCTGATAATTTCAATGGCTTTTTGCGGATCTTTGGATAAGCGGCGGAAATCAATCAGGCTTAACGAAGCCAGCTCATCAATCGGACCGTATAATTTGGGAGCATAGCCCCTGACATCTTCCAGGCGCGGCCTTTCATTTACTTCCTGCTTTCTGTAAAGCGGTTTGCCTTCTGCCTGGGAAGCCGGCGCAAAAGTTGGCAGCTCAGCTTCTTGAGCAATCGGAGCCGCCTGTGTTTTTTTCCAGAGCGGTTCTGGCTCCAGTAGTCCCAATTCTTCTAAAATATCTTTTTTTGGTGTTGGCAAAGTTGTCTCACTCACAACAGGCAGAGCAGGCTCATTATCCATAGGTAATTCTTTCGACGCGGTTAATTCTTCACGGGATTCTAAAAATTCCTCTTCTTCCATAATTTCCTCAACCACTGGATTAATCGGTTCAGATGCCGGCAGCTGACTCGATTCATGGCTTAAGAGTGGCTCTGGCCGGCTCTCATAAGCTTTTTTAATCAAATCATTGTAGCCCAGACCTTTGTCAGCCAAAAGCTGTTCAATTGTTGCTTCCTGTCCGGTTATTTTGGCCAGTTCAATTTTCGGCTTGGGCTTGGCCGACACATCAATTTCCGATTCTTCCAGCCGCGCCGGCACTTCCAGCTTGCTGGCCATTTCCTTATTAATTGCTTTAATGATTTTTTCCTTATCAGCTTTATTTATTTTATTCATACCGGAGAGCAATTGCTGGACTTGTTCATAAGGCAAAGACAAACCGCCTATTTTGGAGCTCAAAGTCAGCCTGTCCAGAGTCTCCCCGTCATCACGAATCCCGCGAAACCAGCTATAAATCAGTTCTGCCAGCCGGGGCTCCATATTTTTAGGCACACTAATTTTGGCATCATTTTTCAGCTTCTCAATCATCTTGGCCAGATCAAATTCCTGAGGTACTTCCGGTGAAGGGAAAAGTTTTGCCTTAATATCTTCGGGCAATAAAGGGACAACTTGTACAACCAGCTCATAGGCAAAATCAATCGCCACATTAAAATCTAAGTCAGCCTTTTCTTCTAATTCAGAGCCCAAATCTGCCTCGCTAATTTGACCCTGGATATAAGCGAAAAAAACTTGTTTTACCACAGCCAACTTAGACTCGTCGACTTTATTGGCGGCTGCTATATCCTTTATTTTAGTATCTAAAGCCGGCTGATTTAAAATTTTCTGCGTTTCTGGCATAAGCTCAATGCAAAATTAAGTAAGTAAATTATTTTTCCGGTACGCCCTCTACCAAGATTCCGTCTTTCATCACTTTAACTGTCACATTAATGTTATTAATGGCATCCAATTTTTCCTTGGAAGATAAATCTTT
Source organism: Candidatus Parcubacteria bacterium (assembly GCA_026395755.1). GTDB lineage: Bacteria > Patescibacteriota > Patescibacteriia > CAIXNZ01 > CAIXNZ01 > JAPLYC01. The sequence continues at coordinate 4,402 of JAPLYC010000060.1, forward strand.
CCTAGTACGCGCATAATTTGTCAATTTGTCCAATTCTTGTTGCATGCCAGCAACTCCATTTTGATCAATATCCGCGCCACTCTTACCTAATTGTTTAACATATTTATTGAATCTTGAAGTGACATCGAATATAGCCTGTTCAATTGATTTACTGTCTATAGCACCGGCTGCGGTTTCATCCTGAACGCTTTCAAGGCCTACTAATTTTGTCGGTGTGTTAGTTCCTTCCATTTCTATATTTTGCAAAACCTTTAAATGCACTTCTCTGGATGCCTGCTGATGTCTGAATTGATCTTCCCGATTCCTAACAATCTGTCCGGCTTTATTAGCAGCTACATCAGCCCCAAGCCCCTTGGCCTGTAATTTTTGCTGAATATCAGCCAATATTTTTGTTCTTTCCGAAGCAAGAAAATCGCCGTTATCAGTCATCCTCACATTATTAGCGCCAAATGATAAATCCTTACCCATTTCCTTTTCCTGGTCAATTATGACCTTTATATCAGCAGCTGAAAGGTTCTCTGCCCCGCCTAACTCCTTAGCTTTTGGCGGCACATAACCAACATCACCTCTTTTACCTCCGACATTGGTCATAAATTTATAAGCACGTCTGGCATAGTTAGCGCCTGCTTCAGCTGCGCGAGTAACTGGTTTGCCTTTCCAGGCTAATACCGCGTCTTCACCTTCTTTACCAAAATATTTACTCTTTGCCAAACCGCTTAAAATACTTGACCGAGGAGCTGGTGGGGCGCCAGTAACCTTAGGAGTTTTATTTTCCTCCTCCTTTTCTTTTTGCTTTAAATTATTGATGTCATCATCACTAATACGAGGTGCGCCTGCAATATCAGCTGATTCATAGCCGTCTTTTGCTGCCAAGTTAATACCCCGATCTTTGTCTATACGCAAACTACCATGATCAAACGCAACCTTACCTTTAGATTTATTGCCATCCGCGTCTTTGGCGCGATTAAGACCTTCATATTCAGCTGTTGCGGCTTCATATAAAACATTCATATCTTGCAGCTGTTCCTTGTTGAATTCTTTCATCTTATTGGGATCTTTTCTGATTTCATCAATGCCATCCCTAATATTATTTCTGGCTTTCTGGGTCCAGCGGCCGGCATTCATTTCATTGCCGGTAAAGGCCATTATATCTTCTTTCCAATATTTATTATTACCATCTTCATTTTTAAACACTTTTTTGTTTTCCGCCATATCGCTTTGCTGACTGGCGCTCATTCTGCCCACAGCATCTTTATATTCTTTTTCCGCCGTATCTGTTTTGGCTAGGACTTTACCTTCAGGTGAAATATATTCATCATTGGTGCGCAAATGGCGTCCGGTTGCTTCTTTGAAATCCTTGCCTAATTGCTCGGTAAATTCAAAATGCGCCTTCTCACCCATCTTGGGACGGAATTGATCTTTGAATTTATCAACGTCATCGGTGCCGATCCAGCCTTTTTTGGCTCCTTCATTCATCAGGGCTCTGGCATTTCTGTAATCGCCTTTGTCAAAAGCTTCTTTTAATTTGCCCTTAAAAGCATTGGGATTAATAAAAGCGCGTTCCGAATCCAACCTTTTAACATCGCCTTCGGTAATCTGCCGCATCATTCTTTCCTGCTCGCCTGAACGCGGCCCAAATGCGCCGCGCGCCTTGGCTTCGGAAAGCTGGGCTGCTTCTTTACGGCCTTCGGTCGTCATATACCTCATATACCTATTACCGCGCATGGCATCACCTACGCCTTTCATGGCGCCGCGCACAGGCGCGGATATAGTCTCACCGGCTGACTTGCCAAAACGCTGAGCCCGGCCCACTGTCTGGTCTTTGAATTTTTCAGCCACGCCGGATAAAGCGCTGGCACCGATAATGCTGAATTTCTTGGCATAGCCCAGACCGACAACCATAGTTACTATCGACATCATATATTTTAAAATCCTGTCCATACTGCCGGCTTCGGAAAAAGTCACCTGCAAGCCTTCTCTTTTACTGGTATCATACCAGTTGCCCGGAATCATCTGGTTAACATCAAGCTTGGGCAAGGTCGCCACTGAAATCCAGAGGATAAAGCCCACAAACGGACCGACCATGCAGTATTCCAAAAATTCTTTCCACCAGGTGGAAGAAATCGTACCCAGCCCTTTGGTGCCTTCAAAAGTATAGGCAAAGAAAGCCAGGGGTGAAAATGTCACCAGCACCCACAGACCGACAATCCTGACAATTAAAATAACACAAAATATAAAAATGACAATCATGGACACGATGGCCAAAATAAGCCCCAAAAAGGCTGAAGCAATCATGCCCAGCTGTACGCCGGCCGCGACATTACCGGCCACGGCCTGAGACTGCACTTTGAACCAGTCAACCATGCCCAGACCGGAAAAAATATTGCCGGCAGTGATATCTTTATACGCATTGGCAAAAGTCATTAATAACACCTGGAAAAAATCAATGATAACCCCGCAAATGGTTTTACTGAAATTAACTAAAACCGCCATCATCAGCAATTTGCCTAAAAGCTTATTCCAGGAATATTTTTCAATTTTTAATACCGTGGCAAAGGCGATAAAAAGCATGCCCAGCACGAAAAACATATTGACCAGGTCGCGCAAAATGCGCCAGCCCTCGCTGACATAGGAATTTCTGATAAAACTATTATAGCCGGAGATAAAAACCAGAATTTCCATTAAAAGCACGACAATCTGACCGGCCAGCCAGGCTGCCAAGTGAATGATTAACGAAATACTAAAGGTCAGACAAGCAATGAAAACATTAAAAATTCTGCTAAAAGGATCTGTCCCAGCCCCGGCTGTTCCCCCAGCCGCGCCAGACTGATCCCCTGCGGTAGCACTAGCTGCTTTACAGCATGTATTTTTAGTAGTATCACCACCACCGTTAGGTTTATCACATTTAGTTTTAAGATCGGTAACTTCGGTTTCCTCTCCCGGACATTTACCCGACGATTCTTTAGCCTTACATGTTCCACCCGCGTCTTTACAGGTTGCTTTCGGAGCAGCGGCAGTTGCGCAGCAATTCGGAGTTTTAGCATCGGAACATTTTGGATCTGCCTCAATCTTGGTATCCCCCGTACAAGCAGCTGCCTGACATTTTCCAGTCTTAGCCGGTATAGCTGCCGTAGCTTTTGATGTACAAGTTGCGCCAGCGGCCGGCGTTGCGGCAGCTACTTTTTTACAGCATATTTTACTTGTATCACACAAACCCGTTACATTTATACCCAGATCCTGACCGGACGGACAACTAGTTCCCGATATACATTCACCCCCTCTAAGGGTACATTCTTTCCCTACCCCAAATTTACAGCAATAAGGAGAATCTGTGCTACATAAGTCTGCTTTTGGTTGTAAATTCAATTGACTATCTCCATGTACAGAATCACATTCTATATTTGTAACACACTTACCACTTTGACCGTTCTCAGTACAAATCTCGAATTTGGCTTTAACTTCATTTATACCAAAAAATATCAACATCAAAACAAAACCACAAATACTTAAAAAAACATACAAATACTTATTGAATTTTATCCTGGAATTAAATTCCATATATTGATTTTTATAATAAATTGAGTTTGGCCTTCGCCAACCGAAGTCCCGCTAAAACGGGACGAGGGTTGGGACTTGGATTCCGAGGTACAATTCCCTCTCACTTATGTGCCCGAAACTGGGGCAGTAAATACCTGAAAACCGGAAACATCAAGCGTGTGAACGGTTCCACCCGACTCGGTTACTTTTACCTGACATTTATGATCATCGTCTTGACCCGGCCCATATATGCCTACATCCAAATTTTTAAATTGTAATGAATATTCCTTATTAATGTCGTTGGGCGTTAAAGTAGCGGCGGTAGAATTAAAGCAGGGGCCGACAACTGAAATTGTACCGGAAAAAGCCGACTGAAACTTATATTTATTGACGCCTGTGGGCGGATAAACCGGGTTTGGCATACTCTGAATTTCCATAATGTCTTTGATCTCAAAGCTCTTAACCGTTAAGGTTAATGTTACCGGAGGTAGCGATGCTGAGGTTACTTTTATTTTACAATTACTGTGGACTCCAAGTCCCATTTTATTGAATGTAAGCGGAATATCATTGCCGACCATCTCAGCAGTCACCAACTTAACAGTGCTATTGGTACAATCTCCCTCATAAGCAATAGCGCCTTGAACATGAGATTTGAAAGTATAAATCGGTGTCTGGATAGTCGAAGGAGTAGGCACCGGAGTAACCTCCTCGATTGCCGCGACTGTAAACGGTCGAACTAACAAAGTATAAGAAACCGGAGTACTTCCGCTATTATCAGTAATAAGAATCCTGCAATCATCATGAACTTCAGCTGTCAAATTAGTAAATCTGATAGTATTAAGGCCGCTGATTGCGGTAGTAGTTGGTCCGCTACAATCTCCCGGATAAGTAATCGGTCCGGCAATCAGGGAAGCAAAGGTGTAATTAGCATAATTAGTGCTGATTACTTCAGAAACGGGCGTAACTTCAGCCAGTATCACCACTGTAAAAGGCGCCAGCTGAAGCGGATCGCTGACCTGCGCTGTCACATCAGTCACTTTTACCCTGCAATCATCATAAGTGCCAAGCGACATAGGCTCGCAAGTAAAGGTATCATTGCCTTGGTCAACCTTTGCACCCAGAGTAATTGTATTATTGCCTGCTTTGGCAATAGTCGTAACAGTGCAGCACTTGCCGTCCAGGCTTATTTTACCCTCTTCAGTTGAGAAAAATGTATATTTGGGAGCACTATCAGCAATCGGAGTGGCCACCCCTGTAACTTCAATCGCGGTGGACACACCTGTAACTTCGGACAAAACCGGCTTGAGTCTGGCAAAATTCAAAATACATTTATTATTATCCGCATCCCAGAGACAGAAAATATTGGTCTGGCAGCTGGAAAGCGAATTATGCATCGGACATAAATCAGAGCCAAACGGATAAGAGGTCAGACAGGCATAAGGCTGATAAATTCCGGTATTGTAAACATTTTTGTAAATATCGCCGTAAAGCGGATTTAAACGGTCAAATTCCAGACACATATTTTCCATGCCATAAAACTGTTTAATGTCCTCAATATCTACACAGCGATCAACGTTGCTGTCCTTTATACCTGCTACTTTACAATCTAATTCGGAAGTACACGCAAAACCGCGCTTAGAAACAGGGCTGGCACAGACTCTTTTTACTTTCTGGCTTTCCAAAATAGGCATATAAACTGCCATGCCGGCAAAATCCGCTCTTTCATAAGAGCACAAATTACCCAGATCAGTGACTTTATAACTCTGACTGAATAAATTCATCAATTTTTTGTATTTGGGAACCTTGGCCATTTCCGCGGGGAATGGCGAGTCTTGAGCCGGAAAGACTTTACAAATCGGCAAAAGATAACGCTTATCCTTATCAACTTTATTATCCAGATCATTAATCTGATCATAGGTGGCAAACTTCTCTAATGAATCCAAATTCAATTCTTGTTCCACCGGATAACGATACGGAATGGCATAGCCCGAATAATCACCGCCGCGCCACTCTGTCAGCCGATCAAGTGCTGACGTGCCAAAGCGGTAAATATAGCCCTGATGCAAAACGGAATCAGCGACTCGCTTTAATTCCAGAGGCTTTCCCGCAAGATCATAACGCACATTATCTTTTTTGGGGGCATAAGTGGTACAAACATCGGAAGCGGAA
>JAPLYC010000031.1 GCA_026395755.1 Candidatus Parcubacteria bacterium
TGTATTTGATTATAAATTCTATATGAATTAAAAATTCCAAATGCCAAATGACAAGTTCCAAATAAATTACAAGCTCCAAACTCCAAATTCGAAATTTGTTTGTTATTTTAGAATTTGTATGTTGATATTTATTTGATTTTTTAAATTTGTGATTTGGTACTTTTAACCTTATTCTCTAGTTTGTCTCGATACATTCACCACAATCCCGCAAGCCGCCAATAAAACCATCATGGAAGTACCGCCGTAACTGACAAAGGGCAAGGGCACGCCAGTCAATGGCAAAAGCCCTACCATGGCGCTAATATTAACAAAAGATTGAATTAAAATCCAGGCAATAACTCCGATGACCAGATGTTTGCCGAAATTATCCGGGGCTTTTTGCGCGATTTTCAGGCCGCGCGACATTAAAAATAAATAACCGATAATTAATAAAGAGGAAAAAATAAAACCCAGCTCTTCGGCAATAATGGCAAAAATCGAATCACCGGCAACTTCAGGCAAATACTGGAATTTCTGACGCGACATGCCAAAACCTCTGCCCCAGAACCCGCCGGAGCCAATGGCTAAAAAAGCCTGATTAATATGATAGCCGATTCCCTGGGGATCAAGTTCCGGGTGTAAAAATATGGTAAAACGCGCGGCGCGATAGGGCGCGATTTTAATTAAAACAAAAAGACCGGCTAAAGAGCCGATAGCCACGCCAATCATATGCAAAAGATTGGCACCGCCGATAAAGTAAACCGTCAGCGCCATCAACGCAATTATAGTCATGGTTCCCAGATCAGGCTGCAAAACCAGCAATACAACAATTAAGATTAAAATGCACAAAAACGGCATTAAGCCTTCGTAAAAGTTTCCGGCTTTTTTATGCCCTTGGGTATCCAGCCAGGAAGCAAGATAAATCAAAAAAGTTAATTTGACCAATTCCGAGGGCTGAAAAGAAACGCCGAAAATATAGATCCAACTTTTAGCTGAACCGTAATCAGCGCCAATCCCGGGAATAAAAACCAAAAGCAACATAGCCAGAGAAATGGCCAGCATCCAAAAAGCCAGTTTTTTAAAGATTTTATAATCCAGAATCGAGAACAAGACAAAGGCGAAAATTCCCGGAAGCAACCCCCAGATCAGCTGATGTTTCAATATAAAATAACTATCTTGGTATTTTTCAAAAGAATATGAGACGCTGGCTGAAGACAGCATCACCAGACCGAAAACAACGATTAAAAATAAAATGATAATAAAACCATAGTCCGGTTGATGCCAATTTTTAGTAAAAAATCGCATATTATTATTTATTTACCCCGGCCGAAGCTTAAGAGGAGGCGGAACCTAATTTCTTTACGGCCTGATCAAACTGATCACCGCGGTCAAATTCATTTATAAATAATCCGAAACTGGCGGCTCCGGGCGATAAAATAAAAATATCTCCCTGCTTTAAAATATATTTGGCTTGTTTAAAGGCTTCCTTCATAGAATCCACAAAAACCAAATTTTCATTATAATTTATTTTACGTAACTCTTTGACTAATTTTTCCGTGGCTGTGCCTTCAAATAGAATCAAGGCCTTGGCTTTAGCCTTTATGGCCTTGGCCAGTTCTTGAAATTCTAATTTTTTGTCAGTACCTCCGGCTAAAAGAACCACTTTCTGAGAAAAAGAATTTAAAGCCGCCATAACAGCATCAGGCGTTGTTGCCGTTGTATCATTATAATATTTTACGCCGCGTAATTCCCTGACCAACTGCATTCTGCCCGAAACGCCCTTAAACCCCAAAACGACTTTTTTAATTATTTTAGTTGGCACTCCAAATACTTTGGTTAACGCAATAGCCCCCAAGATATTGGATAAATTATGTATTCCTTGCAGTTGGATGCCGTTTACTGACATAATTTTTTCCAGCTTATTTTTATTTTTAAAAACCAGCCAGCCTTTATCCAAATAAGCGCCGTTTTCATTTTTGCCTAATTTGTTCAGGCTGTACCAAAAAATTTGTGCTTTAGCGGCTTTGCCCATGGCTCTGTTATAATCATTATCTTTGTTTAAAATGACAAAATCATCGGGTTTTTGAAATTTAAAAATTAAAGCTTTGGCCCGAGCATAATCAGCCATGCCTTTATAGGTATTTAAATGATCGCGCATCACATTAGTGACCAGGGCATAATGGGGGCTGATTTTACGATCTTCCAGCCCTTCAACCTGCCAGGAAGATAATTCCAAGACAACAGGAGTCTCATTCTTAATTTTATTTAAATAGTCTAAGGGCGAGACCCTGATATTACCGCCGACAATGGTTTCCTTTTTATATTGCTTAATGATTTGATAAATCAAACTGGTCGTTGTGCTTTTCCCCTTGGTACCGGTTATGCCTATGGTTTTAGCTGAAGGGCACAAAGTAAAAAACAAGCTCAAATCAGTTTCAATCGGCACTTTGTGCTTTTTAGCTGCCAGTAAAAATTTCGAAAGGCCGTGTACCCCGGGATTTTTTATGACCATATCGGCTTTAATAAAATCAGCCAAATTATGCTTGCCTAATGCATATTTAAGGGAAAGTCCTTTTAACTGTTTAATTGACTTATCTAATTGCTGAGCTGATTTTGTGTCCGTAACGGTCAAAATCGCGCCTCTTTTGGCTAAAAATCTGGTCACACCTAACCCGCCTCCGTGCAAACCAAGACCCATTATCGTTATCTTTTTTCCTTTAAAATCCAGAGAATTCATTTATTAGTAGATTAGTAACTAATTAGTACATTAGTAGCCTACATAAACAAAAAAATACCTATAACCGTATTTAAGCCCATTATACTAGAAATTTATCAAAAAAAAAAGCCCCCGCGTTACACGAAAGGACTTTTTTTATTTTTAGCACTTTGAAGCTACGATAATAGCAATACCGATCACCACTGCAGCCAATAAAATCGCAGTCGCCAGAGGCCTTTTCATAACGCCTCGCAATGCTTTGGTGTCAACAATCAAACGATCAACAATCCAGACTGCGACAGCAAAAGAAACGGCTGAAGAGATAGCAATCGCGAAAATCCAGCCTAAAAGAATCACATAACTGTTTAAAAATGACATATTACCCCTTTATCCTCCGACCTTCGTCGGCCGAAGCTCCGCAACGCGGAGCGTAGACCGAAGCTCACGCAGGAGGAACTTAATTCCTTATTTTTATTTTAATGTTTAAAATTTAACCGGAATACTGACTAACCCGACCTCGGTTTCCCCGTCTTTACCAAAAATTTCAATGGTTCCCTCTTTGGTTGTAGAAAATTCATAAGAAATTTTCAGGCTAAAATCTCCGTAACCGTCAGTCCCGACATTTTTCATTGAACCGCTAAAATCAATCAATGTCTGGCCGCTTTTGCTTTTGACGCGGGCATAGATTTTATTATCCGCGGTTTTGGCTCTACCCACCACCTGTATTGGCGAACTCAGCTGGTCATTGGCGATTGGAGCGCTGACAGAAATATTGCCGGATGTAGCCGTTGGTCTTGGACTGGTAACAGTTGCCGCTCCGCACTTTTCTGTTTTCAGTAAATCGCCTGTGCAGGAATTATACCAGCCTTCATTGGCCGTGCCAATCTTTCTGCATTCTTTATGGCATTGCCCTTTTCTGCACTCAAGTCGGAAATAAGCCCATTCTTCACAAATACTTTTATCGCTAAAAACGCAAAGAGCTGCTTCTCCGCCGTCCTTCGTAAAAGCTTCGGAAGTACCGCCTTCATCCTTACATTTAACTGCTGCCGGATTAGCAATGCCTGTTCCCGTGTTGGTATTGGAATTTAAATTAGCATTAACATTTGTATTATCATTCAAATTCGAATTAACATTCGTATTTAAATTAGTATTAACATTACCATTTGTGTTTACATTTGTATTTACATTAGAATTTACCTCATTTTTCATCCCTTCTTTCAAAAGACACCAGCCAGGCACATAATCATCGCCCTGAAAAACGCTGGTTATCTGACATAAAGGTGAAAACACGGTGGCCCAAAATCCGGTTGCGGAAAACGGCACCAGGAAATAAACAATAAAAAACACAATCAGCACAATGTTTAATAAAATCGATAATTTACCAGTTGTTTTGGATTTCATAATACTTAAACACTAATTGTTAATCACTAATCGCACGAATAAAAAATTAGTGTTTATTCGTGAAATAGATTAGTGCTTCAGTCCTATTATAGCACAAATCGCCTCCTAAAGTAATAGCCTGACTTATTTGTAGATTTGTAGTAATAGAAAAAGCCCGCAATGTTACTTACGAGCTTTGGAGGATGCCAAAATCTCATTTTTACTTCGGAACAAAATTTTCCAAAGTCACTCTCAATTCGTTACCGATTCCCTCGTAAATCGTGATTGAAGCGTTCTGGTAAAATTTTTCCCGATGTCGATGTTCCGCTTCAGCCAGACTTAACTGCTGAATAACTCTGGCATAAAGAATCATCCAGCTGCCATGGCAAACTATCAGCACATTTTCATTCGCGTAAAATTCGCGCAGATCCGCGTTGAACGAATGAATGGCCAGTTCCACATCCTGACAAGCCTGCCCACCCGGAGCGCGATGATGATACCAGCCTTCCCTTTTGGCAATCCTTTCCTCTTGGGGATAAAACTCGCTGATCATTTGTTTGGGCATAGTATGCCAGATTCCACGCCAGTGTTCATTCAGCCTGGAATCGATAACAAACGGAACAATTCCATACATGGCTGCCAGCGTTTCTTGGGTACGCAGGTAAGTTGAAGTAAATAGGGCTTTAAAATCGCCAAACTTTTCCCGTAGATATTTTCCGGTTGCTTGCGCCTGGGCAATCCCTTTTTCCGTCAAATGGAACTTAAAATTCGGGATTTGCTCCAAAGACTCATCATCTCGACCTCTGGCATTACCTTCAGATTCAGCATGCCGTACCATCACAATTCTTTTCGGCCAACCCATCGTTTCCTCCTTGCCACGCTACGCGGGGCTTTATTTTAAAGAACCTTTTATATAATGATTTATACCCTGCTTTAGCAGGCAACGGACGGATGCCCACTAAAGTGGGGCATAAATATTTTAAATTGCTGAAAAATTATTGTTAACCTTGCTGAGAATAAATTTTATAATATCCTGAATATCTATATTAGCGGTATTAAATACATCCTCACCGGTTATTTTAAAAGTCTCCTGCCAGTAATCAATAATTTCTTTCTCAGTCACTTTATATTTCACATCCGGTATTTCCCTATTTAAATTGCGACATAAGCAAACATGAAGGGGCGGGTAAAGCAGGAAAGAATGAAATTCATAATTATATTTTTCCGCCAGCTCTTTATACGCCTGGTATTGATATCTCTTTGAGGAATGAATATCGGCTAAAATATTTCTGCCGCGTTTCATCAGTTCTTCAGCCAGACTCAAAGCTGATTTAAAAGCCAGTTCTGTGCGCCAGGGACTCGGACTGGTCCAGTCAATCGCCCGCTTAAAAGCGTCAAAGTCAATGTAGCTGGCATTATCGAATTTATCTTTAAGCAAATTTATAGTCGTAGTCTTACCGCTGCAGATCGGACCGCGAATAATAATTATTTTAGGAGTTGCCATAATGATTATGGGTTTTAGATTTTGGATTTTAGATTGTCAGTTGGAACTAAAATCTAGAATCTAAAATTCTTATTTTAACATTTCCCAAAGTTTTATAAATATAATCTTTTGTGTCACATAAATCATTTGATTCTCAATAATCACGCCAACCGGATTATTTTTGGCATCCCGGGAAATAAAGGCGCACTTGTCAGCATAAAGAATAATGTATGTCTGTTGTTTCGGATCTGAAGCCTTTAAATATTTGCGTTCATCCAGTAATCTGATTTTTAATTCTTTGTTCAGAAAAATCTTCAAAGCCTTGATAAAGATCCTTGGTAATGCCCGCGGCTGAATAAACAAAGTATTCTTTGGCTTCAGCCAAGATCATAGAATCCAGCACATCATCCAGAATCTGATGCACCCCCTTTTTGCCTTCATAAAATTTTACTATCGGCATATTGCCGCCCTTATCCTGCAAAGCTTTTAATTCCGGAATTAAATCGCCAAAATTGTCCTTAACCTTCTGTAGTTCCTTCTCTTTATTTTCTACCAGCTTAACTAAACTCGCCGGAAATCAGCCAGTTCCGCCAAAGAACGCACGGAAATCGCGCCATATTCCAAAAGAGTCAGATAAACCTTGATCTCCTTGTCACTAAGTCCTAACTTTTTAAATAGAGATAAATCCATAAAATTTTATTAGTTAATCAATCTAAGAATTATTTTTTCGCAACTAAGCCTTAGATTGATCCTGAAGGCAAGGCTTCAGGATGTGAGATGTATTACCCGTTTAGTAATAAATACCAAACTAAGTGATTAAATTTTGAAACTCGGGGACAACTATACCCACCCCTACATTTCGTAAAAATCCCTCCGCCGTCCACTTGGTTACTTATATTCGGGTAACTCTCTGTTTAATCCCTCATCATAGCTAGTCTATGAAGTGAGTGTTGAAGGTCAAAGGAGATCCAGGCGGAAAGCGGTAAAAGTTAATTAGTAAATATTCATGTGAATATTAGACTAACTAAATTCTACGCGCTTCCCTACCCGGAATCTCCTCCGACCTTGTTTTAATGTACACATGCCCTCCATTTATCAATATTCTATCTTCATCATAAACCCCATACATATTTTTGTCAAGTATTTTTCTACAAGTTTTTATTATAATTAAGTATTTTATATAATTTTAGCTTAATTTTTATATAAATTTTGTCATAAATAATACATTATTTGTTCAACTTATCCACAGCCCAAATAAATAAGATTGACATTTACCTTTTTTCCTGCTAAAATCCCCTATTAAACGAGGAGGGACAAGTGAAACTACAGCCAATATTAAAGACCTATCTATCCGGTAATGATATTACTATCTGGACTATTTGTGACCTAAAAGCCTGGGAAGCTTTTCAACAAACAGGAATTATCAGGGGAGACGGTCGGCGCATTTGCTATCCAAGCTTTAGACGAGCTTATCATTGGATGATTAAGCAAATGGTTGAAAAAATTCCCGGCCATAGGCCAGGACAATACCCAGTCTGGGCCTGGTACTATCCCCGGCCAGATCTGAGACATACCGGACATTTACCCAAAAACTCGCAGGGTATGCTTTTGAAGTGCCAGGTGCCGACATCACGAGTCTTACTCTCAGAATTTTGCGCCTGGCATCACGTCCTCAATCAATGGTATTTGCCACTGACAAAAGAAGAAGATAACGTAGCTGATGAGGAAGAACGTATCTGGAGAAAAAAACATTGGATTGGCCCAAAATATTGGGAAGCTCGGCTGGCCAGAGCAACTCCCAGCTGGCAGCGCATTTTCGATCTCCGGGCCATTAATAAATCAAAACTTATCGGTCCGGTTGATAGGATCCAGGCAACTATTTCCTACATCAAACTGGACGAGGTAGTAAAAGTAACACCTTTTACTGCCCGCTAAGAACCCCCTGGGGTTCTTTTTTAATAACAAAAAAAGAGAGTGTTACCCTCTTTTTTTAACCTTATGACCTAATAGATCTTATCCATCAAACTAATTATGACCCCAATCACCGCCATCACACTGGCAATCAGCCAAAATCTCATCACGATTTTCGGTTCGCTCCAGCCTTGGGCTTCGAGATGATGATGAATCGGCGCGGAAATAAAGACTTTACGTTTAAAAAATATTTTGGAAGTCAGCTGAATTATTACTGATAAAGCTTCGATGACAAAAAGAAATCCGATAATCGGTAAAATTAAAACCGAATTGGTAAGCATAGCTACAATACCCAAGGTCACACCCAAACTCATAGAGCCGGTATCTCCCATCATAAATCTGGCCGGATTTATATTAAACCATAAAAAGGACAACAAAGCACCAACAATAACCCCGCAGAAAGTTGCCAAATCATATCTGCCTTGCGTAAAAGCAATAATGCCAAAAGCGGCAAATGCTGCAGCCAAAATACCGCCTGCCAAACCATCCAGGCCATCAGTGATATTAACAGCATTGGATGTAGCGACGATAATAAAAGTGAAAATCGGGATATACCACCAGCCAATCTGAAAATCTCCGACAAACGGAATGCGAATCAAGTCCCAATCCAGTTTAAAATAAAACCAAAATGCGCCGACTAAAGCAATTAACGTGTAAATAATTAATTTATAGCGCATTTGCAAACCTCCGCCTTTGGGGCCGATACCTTTTATATTTAAAAGGTCGTCAAACATGCCGACCAAGGCAGCGGCAACTAAAGCACCCAATGGCAATAAAGTCTGTGAACGGGTTAAAAAATTTAATTTGTCAAAAATTCCCCAGTCAGTCCAAATAGACAAGCCGTAAAAAATCAGAGCCAACCCTAAAACAGTCACCCAAATTAAAACGCCACCCATAGTCGGTGTCCCGGCTTTATGGGCATGCAATTGGGACATGACAGGCGCTCCACCGTCTGCCGTGCGGATTTTCTTGCCCCAGTTGTACTTGTACATAAAATAAGTCAAGGCGGGTGTCCATAAAATTGCCGTCACAAAAGCCAAGGAACTTAAAAATAAAATCTTAATGATGATAAAGACATCCATATTTTTGCATTAATTATTTACTAAAACTTTATAATACTAAAATTCTTAAACTCTAAATATTCAAAAGAATTACAAATATTCCAGCGGCAAAAAGAATAACCTGAATTATTGTCTGGGAAAAAATAAAAAGATAGCTGATGGTCTTTTCCTGCAGGAAAAAAATGTAAGCCAGAACATTATTTAAAATAATAATAATTAATCCCAAAATCGGGATAATAAAAACATTATACCAAGGCCCGATATTATCAATGCCAAAATAAATATTATAATGCAAAGAAATCTGTCCCGATTCAGACAGATAAGATAAGGAGTGCAATTTGAAATACAAAGCGCCCCACAAAGTAACATTTATCAGGACGCTGGCCACGAAATTTATTTTCGCCCATAAATCCTCGCGGTATGGGTGTTCAAAAAATTTGGAAATGCTGTAGAGCCACATAAATATAAGTCTAAAGTCTAAAGTTAAAAGTAAAAAGTTTGGAATTATTTAATATAAGCTTAGCATAAATAGTCCAAAAATAAAAGCCCCATTTTGTCGAGACTTTTATTATTATATTCATTTAAAAAATCGTTATACGTTTTTCGGTATCGGTTATCGTTACGTCAGTCGTCAACCGTTAAGCGAAACGCCAAACGCCTGCCCGCCGTAGCTTTAGCGGAGGCGGGATACCGTTTAACGAATAACGAACAACTTATCTTTTTCGCTTTAGAGGCGACATTTTGCGCAGACGTTCCACGATTTTCGGTAAAACTGCGATTACCCTGTCAATTTCCTTAGCTGTCGTATATTTACCCAAAGTAAAGCGTATTGAGGCATGGCAATCTTCCGGAGGCATGCCCATGGCGCGTAAGACGTGTGAGGGCTCCAATGAACCGGAAGCGCAGGCAGAACCGGTGGAAACGGCAATTCCTTCCATATCCAGCATTAAAAGCATGCTCTCCCCTTCAGCACCCAAAAAACTGATATTAGCATTGCCGGGAACGCGCTTTTCCATATCACCGTTAATCTGAGTATCGGGGATTTTCTTGGTCAACCCGTCAATCAATTTGTCTCGCAATTTTCCAATTTGGTTATTTCCGCCAGAGGCGGATCCGCCTTTGGCGGAGATGCTTGATGATTGGTTATTGACCAGATCTACAGCCGCGCCTAAACCGACTATCCCAGCAACATTATAAGTACCTGGTCTTATATTATATTCCTGATGACCGCCAAATATAATGGATTTAATGGGAGTGCCTTCCTTGATATATAAAGCGCCGACACCTTTAGGCCCGTAAATCTTATGTCCGGAAATTGTGATTAAATCAGCCTTCAAGTAATCCGCTTTCATGGGCAAATAATTAACCGCCTGAACCGCATCCGTATGAAAATAAATTTTATTAAATATACTATTCGGACTTCGGACTTCAGACTTCGGACTTCGTTTTAAATTTTCTTTCCCAATCATTTCCCCGATTTTCCTAATGGGCTGAATCGTACCGATTTCATTATTAACATACATGATTGAAATTAAAATCGTATTGTCCTTGATTGCTGTTTTGATTTCATCAACAATAACAATTCCCTTTTTATCAACATTTACATAAGTCACTTCAGCCAAACCTTCTTTAACCAAAGACTGACAAACTTCCAAAATCGCCGGGTGTTCAATTTTTGAAGTTATAATATGAAACTTTTTGTCCCAGTTTTCTTTTTTAGCATAACGAAAAGCCATAAGCAGACCGCGCAAAGCCAGATTATTACTTTCAGTCGCGCCCGAGGTAAAAATCACTTCTTTAAATTTACTGCCAAACAAAGTTGCCAGCTGCTCTCTGGCCCAATCAACACCCTTAATGGCATCCTGGCCAAAAGAATGCAAAGACGACGCATTGCCAAAAATCTCCGTCATGTACGGATGAATTTTTTTTCTCACTTCCGGATCAATCGGCGTGGTGGCAGAATGATCTAAATATATTTTTTGCATAATTTTATAATTTGAATTTTGAGATTTGAAATTTATTTGTTTTTTGAATTTTGTCTTTTGCTATTTAAACTGCAATTACCTCTTTCACCCCCTTCACCTCTTTCACTATCTGCGCCTCAATCCCCATTTTTAAAGTCATCTGCGACATCGGACAATGAGCGCAATGACCAAGCAAACGGACTCTGACAAGACCAGTTTTCTCATCAACATCAACCAGTTCCACATCCCCGCCATCCATCTGCAATCCCGGCCTTAATTGTTCTAAAATTTTTTCAATTTGTTTTTTCATATTTTTTAGATATTATAAATTAGAATTTAATCATTATTTGAAAATTGATTATTGATGATTGAAAATTTAACAATGTGCGTGTTCCTCTTCTTCCAAATCCTCAGTAAAAGTCTCTCCGCGATAATCTGCAACCGCCTTTTTTAAACCCGCTGCGGCCAAGACTGAACAATGGATTTTTTCCTTGGGCATGCCGCCTAATTTTTCCGCAATTTGTTCGCGGGTAATTTTCAAAGCTTCTTCAATGGTTTTGCCTTTGGCCATTTCAGTTAACATCGAAGATGAAGCAATGGCAGCGCCGCAACCCAAGGTTTGAAATTTAATGTCTTTAATAATTTCCTCGCCTTTTTTATTTTTATCAACTTCAATATAAATCTTCATCATATCGCCACAGACAGGATTACCGACTTCACCTACGCCGTCAGGACTTTTAAGTTCGCCCTGATTGCGGGGATTTTTAAAATGATCCATTAGAATTTTGGAATATTGCATAGTTTTATTGGATTATAGATTTTAGGTTTTAGATTATATATTTACAACCACCACCAAAATCTAAAATCCAAAATCTAAAATCTTATTTTATTAAATCACTTAATTTTATATTATTTAAGGTTTTACTAATTCCCTGATCCAATTTCTGCCACACCACTTTAGTCTGGCAATCACAACCCTCCTTACCGCAAAGACCGCCCAAGCCGGCACAAATATATGGAGCTAAACTACCCTCCAAGGCTGTAAAAATATCTTTTACTGAAATTTTAACTG
>JAPLYC010000034.1 GCA_026395755.1 Candidatus Parcubacteria bacterium
GTGGTATTAGAGCAAGGCTGCGGCAACGGACATTTGGCAAAAAAAATAGCGCAAGCGCATCCGCAAAAACTGATCTTATTAGATTTTTTCCCCGGTAATTTACAATGCGCTCAAAGTAACCTGGCAAACGCTAACTGCAAATTACAGTTTCTGCAAGCTGATCTCAATAAAAAAGTCAGGCTAAAATCCGCCTCGATTGACATTGTCACCTCCAGCATGGTCTTATCAGAAATCCCGAATTTCCAACTGGCAATCAAGGAAACATATCGTTTGCTTAAAAAAAACGGAATATATGTTCTGGCGGTTGTGCATCCGGTTTTTACCTTTAAAAAATATCTACAGGAAAAGCTGACCGGAGAAAAATCGAAAAAAATAATTCCGTCCAGAAATTATTTTGACAGCCGCAAAAGCGATTTTATTCTCGGTCTGGAAACCCATAAAATTATCAAGGCTCCGCATTATAATCGCACGATTGCAGATTATACCAAGTCCTTGAAAGATGCCGGTTTTAATCTGGAGCAAATCTACGAACCGCAAATCAACATGGACTTGTTAAGATCCGCTCCCCGCTTCAAAGCTGATAATGATTGCCCTATTTCATTTATTATAAAGGCAATTAAATTATGATCACATTAGTAGATTAGTAGCTAATTAGTATATTAGTAACAATATGAAAATTACTATCTGTGGCAGTATGGCTTTTGCCAAGGAAATGCTAGCCACCCAAAAACAACTGGTAGAATTGGGTCATGAAGTTTTAATCCCCTTAACCACTGACCAGTGCCTGATAAATCCCAATTTAAATTCTGATCTGACTTTTTGTATTGAAAAAAATGTCATGAAAAATCATTTCGATAAGATTGCTCAAAGCGACGCAGTTTTAGTTTTAAATTATCCCAAAAATGATATTAACGGCTATATCGGCGGTTCGGCATTAATGGAAACTGCAGTCGCCCACCATCTCAATAAAAAAATATTCATTTTAAATGAGTTACCGGATGAAAATGACTTAAGATACAGCTTAGAAATCAAACTCGCCAAACCAATTATTATCAACGGGGATTTAACTAAAATAACCTAAAATAATATGGCATCTTTTTTACTTCAGGATATATTTTATATTAATAATAAGAATAAAAAAGTGGCTATAGTCGGCCAAGTGCAGAACGGATTTATTGCTCCGGGGATGAAAATAGATTTGGAAGGCAATCTGTATGGAATTACTGCCATTGAAATGCGCAATCAGCAAGTAGCTCAGGCTAATGCCAATGATAATGCCGGCTTAATAATAGTCCCCCTACAAATTAACGAGGAGTTTTCAAAAAAAAGTTTTTGGGAAATGTTTTTTCAAAAAAATAAAGATCCAAGATTTAAAATTTTTCATAATTATTTAAATACCTTAATTAATATTTCTTAATTCATAATTCTACTTAATATGGCAAAAGGTAAAAAAATCTCCACTGGCATCAAGTGTCCCAAATTAAAATGGAGAGAGAAAGCAGCCGGCAGAGGAAAAAAGTACAGCTAATTTAAAAAGCTCCCCCCGCAAAGGGGAGCTTTTTGCATTCACGAATTTTTTGTGTCAAAATTACAATATGGATTACACTTTCAATTACACTACAACACTCTGCTACCTGCTCAACAACCAAAACCAGGTGCTTTTAATTATGAAGAAAAAAGGCTTTGGGCAAGGCCGCTGGAATGGACCGGGCGGCAAAGTTAAACCCGGCGAAACTCCTGAACAAGCTGCGATGCGCGAAGTTGAAGAAGAGACAGGTTATAAACCAGCCAATTTAACTAACTTGGGTTATATAGAATTTATCTGGGAAACCAAAACAGAAAATAACCAGATCTGCCATATTTTTTTAACCAAAGAATTTACTGGAGAGATGCGGGAATCAGATGAATGTCTGCCCCAATGGTATGATATTGATAAAATTCCTTTGGACCAAATGTGGCCGGATGATAAATTTTGGTTACTTGATGCATTAACCGGGAAAGAAACTAAATATAGATTTTTCTTTGATGAAAATAATAATTATTTAAAGCACGAAAAAATCTAAATTAAAATGGAAATTAAGACAAAATATATTCTGGGCCTGGATTTGCATGGTACCTTACTTGAACCTGGCGAAATTTTAAGACAAGAAATGGTTGAGCCAATAAAATCTGGCTTAGCAAAATTAAATAAACGTGCCAGCCGCTTTATCTGCACTGGCAATGATCTGGAATTTGTCCAACGTAAAATTGCCCAACCCATTTTAGCAGAAATTGACGGACAAATTCTGGAAACAGGCT
>JAPLYC010000112.1 GCA_026395755.1 Candidatus Parcubacteria bacterium
GAACCTTGGTCTGGCCGTAGAGGGAGATCGGCTCCAGGGGGGTGTCCTCGGTGCAGAAGACTTCGCGGGACTGGGTCCCATAACCGCTGTTGGTGGTGGGGTAGATGACCAATTGATTGGGGCTGCGCAGCCGGTTCAGCATCCCGATGGCTTCCTGATTGACCGACCGGGCCAGCCAGGGGTCCCGGTCGCAGGCCGGGGCGCCCACCACCGCGGCCAGGGGAATCAGCACGTCGGCTTTCCGGATCAGCGGCTGTAGGAATAAAAGCCACAGTTAAATTACTGGGGTCTTTACTAATTAGCTTTAAAAAATCTTCTTTTGTTTCTGGGATGATACCGGCCGAAGATAAGAATAATTTTCTTTTCATTGGCTAATTTCCTTTTTTACTATCACATCATTATTATGACGCTATAACCGAGAAAAGTCAATCTTTTGCGCTCGTCCATAACATATTGGATTTTTGAACTTGTGAGGATATTTTATTCTTTTTTTTTGCTTTAACAAATTCACCCGAATTTGATATATCGCAGTGTTCGGCGGTTTGCCGCTTGATGCCAAAATCATTGACTTTTGGGGGAAATAGGGTATAATTTTTACAAAGATCTTCAGGAATCGGAAAAGAGGTGAGATGGATGAAATGGATGTTGTGTTATGGTTGGGTATGTTGGCGAGCTTTGATGTATGTGTTGATGACGCTGATGCTGGCGTTTCTGATTGGCCTGCTCATGGTTTCGATCGGTGCAGTTCACGCCATACCGTTTGCCTTGATATTCTCAAGCTGGGCGGCGACTTTATTCTCGGTTCCGCATAGGGAGGACAGCATGGCACAAGCTTGTGCCGGAGCAATTGTGGCTCTGGCTGGGTTACTCTACATAATGTTAGACCAGCCATGTCCGACAGCGCGTATAACTACCCCCGTCTTTACTGTCATTCAGGTGATCTGGGCTATCGTGGCTATTCGCCAGTATAATGCTGGAACACGCGACTAAACAATCGCGTATCGAAAAACTTATGGGCGCAGGTGGTTTCAACCTCCTTGCGCCTTTTGATTTTTTATGCGGAAGCTGAGATACATCGGTAACAAAAATGGTATAATTTATAGTTCAACCCAACTAGAAAATACGGAGGTTACCGATGAGAATGATATGCCTTAAAAGGCCAAATATCATCCAGCCGTTATTTAAAAACAATGGTTTCAAACAAAGTCCAATTGTTTTAAAAAACAAAGTTGATCGTTGGCGTGAAGTCGCTAATCTTCTTGGCATTTCCGACAAAGCGCGCTTGCGTTTAGAATGGATGATCTACCATGAAACGGTCGGCGATCACGACGCTTATGAAACGGCCAAACACTTTGCAATTACGGCTAAGACCTTTTACAAATGGCACAAACGTTTTGCCGGTGGTTTAGTCAAGAAACTTGAGGATGAATCAACCCGTCCAGATCATTTACGAACTTGGGCCGTGACTTTCGAAGAAGAATGCCGAATTAAAAAACTGCGAGAAAAACACATTCATTGGGGTAAAAAGAAGATCCAAAAACTGTATATTAAAAAATACGGTGAGAAAATATCAACATGGAAAATTGAACGAGTAATCCAAAAGCATGACCTTTATCCAGATCCCGTTTGGCAGGAGAAAAACAAGAAGAAGTTAAAGAACCAAACGAAGAAAAATCGCATTCAAAATTTGGTGATCGAAGAAAAAATATTCTTTCTTTTTCACTTAGATACGATCGTTATTCATTGGGGTAATATCAAACGCTATATTCTCACCGCTTGTGATCATACGGGTAAAATCGCTTATGGTAGAATGTATACGACCAAATCATCGAGATCGGCTAAGGACTTTCTTTATCGTCTCCACTTTCTAATCGATGCTCCACTGGCTCATGTTCAAACCGATAATGGTACTGAATTTTATGCCGAGTTTGAAGAAGCTATTACTGCCTTAGAAGCGACTCATTGGTTTAGCCGAAACCGCACGCCCGAAGACAACGCTATTGCCGAAAGATTCAATCAAACCCTGCAAGATGAGTGGCTAAACGATGGTCATTTCACACCCAATATCAAAGAGTTCAATTTAGCATTAACTGTTTGGCTAGAAGAGTACAATTTCGTCCGTCCCCATCAAACTCTGGACTATGAAACCCCGATGTCTTATTATTTAAGTACATTAAACTTAACGCCAAATTTGTTACCGATGTACTCAGCCAGGACAATATCTTGAAAAAATAATGATCAAGTGTTATTGTTATTTAAGGAAAGGATAAAATGAATTCACAATCAATTGCAGTATTTTTAGCTAGCACTACTGGGGCAATCGTATTATTTCTGTTAATTTTATGGTCCCTGGCTTGGAAAGGCATCGCGCTTTGGCAGGCGGCCAGGCGTGAAGCCAAAGGTTGGTATGTGGTTTTGTTGATTTTAAACACCCTCGGCATTTTGGAGATTATCTACATCTTTTTAATTGCCAAAAATCAAGAATAAAAGTAAACTGATGATAATTTTTTAATAAATATCACCATTAAAGGAAATTTAATGACAGCGGTGTAAATGCGGCTAAGTCGCGAGGGTTGTTTAAATAAGCGGTAAAGCCATTCGAGGCCAAGAGTTCTCAGCCATTTGGGCGCGCGAGGCACCACA
>JAPLYC010000095.1 GCA_026395755.1 Candidatus Parcubacteria bacterium
GAATATTTTGAAGATCGGGACAAGGCAGGGATTTTTGTGCAGAATTTAATTGAGGCAGGTGATTTGATATTGGTTAAAGGTTCTCAAGGCATAAGAATGGAAAAGATTGTGCTGGAAATAATGGCCGAACCGGAAAAGGCAGGGGAATTGTTGGTCAGACAAACAGGCGAGTGGAAGGATCGGTAAATTAGGGATTGGGAATTTGGGATTAGGAATTGGAGAAATGAAGAATATTTGAATACTTGAAGTTTTTTTATTTTAATGGTAATATTTTTTAGATTTTAGAATTAGTAGATTAGTAACCATGCCGCCATCGTCTAATGGTTAGGACGCTAGGTTCTTCCGCCAAAGGCGGACCCGCCTCTGGCGGGCATCCTGTTTCCCAAATATGTACTATTTATATATTTTACAAAGCTTAAAAGATAATGGATATTATATAGGGATATCTGATAATCCCGAAAAGAGATTGACGGAACATAATAGTGGTAAAACGAAATCAACAAAAAGTCGTATTCCTTTTACTTTAAAGTATCAAGAATCATATAATACTAAAATTGAAGCAAGAAAGAGGGAAATAATATTAAAGAAAAATTATTATATAAGAAAGGAATTATTAAATAGTATTGGATTCAATTTGAAATGAAGAATAAATCCTGCCGCCATCGTCTAATGGTTAGGACGCCAGGTTCTTCCGCCAAAGGCGGACCCGCCTCTGGCGGGCATCCTGTAATTTAAAAATAAAATTTCGCCGCCATCGTCTAATGGTTAGGACGCCAGGTTCTCATCCTGGTAATAGGGGTCCGATTCCCCTTGGCGGTACTAATAAAGGTGACGGAAAATTTAAAAGCAACAAGTGTTTTGTTTATATTTATGAAACAGACTAAATCCTTAAAAAAGTTAAAATTGCCATCTTTCCGGAAATCTTTTTCTAGAGAGCTATCTCTGTTTGGCTGTGTTTTATGGGATCAGGGCGAAAGATTAGAAATGAAGCATTGGTTGGGTCGCGGCATTAAGAATCTTTTATTCATTAAAGAACCAGCCACTTCTTTAATGACTGCCTGGTATGACCGACAAGAATTGGACAATTTTGATAGGGTTATTGCAGATAAAGTGAAAAATGACTCAATGTTTTTTCCGGAAGTAAAAAAACAGTTCAATAAATATTGGAAATTGTTAGAACCATATTCTCAAACCAGACTGATTGCTTCTTTAGCGGAACTGGAAAAATTCTATAAAAATTTATTGGCCTGGTGGCCGTTAATGGTTCTGATCTATTGGATTCCGGTAACTGAAAAAGCGAAAATTACCGGTCCCGCTGTCACCGAAGCCATGCGCTTGCGGGAAAAAACAGAAAAATTTTCCAATGACAGCGAATTGATTTTTCTTAAATTTTTTAAAAAATACTTTCCTCAATATTCCGGATTATCCGGCTTTATCACGCCGGCTGAAGTGTTCTCTTCAAAGAAAAAAAATTTTAATGCAAAGCAAATTGCCATTTTTTCTGAGCGTAAAAGAAATGGCCTTATTTTATTAAACGGTAATTTATATACATTAGCAGAAATTCGCAAGCTTAAATTTGATCAGCCAGAGAAAAATCAAAAAGAAATAAAAGGACAAGTGGCTTTTTCCGGGAAAATAATCGGCAAGGTTAGATTAATTTTTGCAGTAAATGATATCTATAAAATCAAGGCGGGGGAAATCCTGGTTGCTCCGATGACGACGCCGCTTTTTTTACCGGCAATTAAGAAAGCCTCAGCCATGGTTACGGATGAGGGTGGAATTACCTGCCATGCTGCGATTGTTGCCAGGGAGCTTAAAAAACCCTGTATTATCGGGACAAAAATTGCCACTCGTCTTTTAAAAGACGGCGATTTAGTTGAAGTTGATGCGGATAATGGGATTGTAAAAATTTTAAATTAAATAAATTAATATTTTTCTATGATCATTAAACGCCAGGGCAAATGGTGTGTGGTTTCGGAAAACACCGGCCGAAGTTTCGGCTGTTATGCCACTAAAAAAGAAGCGCAGCATCGCCTTAAACAGGTGGAATTTTTTAAGCATTTGAAAGGGATTCCCGTATCAATAATTAAAAAGGGTGCATTTAAAAAGGGTAAATAGATGATAAAAGAGGTATTACTAAAATTGGGTCAAAAGCCCTTTTTTTGTTAACAATTTTGACGACTAAATCAGCTTGACAAACAATATGGTTTTTGTTAAGTTGATCTAATCCCTAAAAAGGGATATTTTGTGGTTATTTGACAATTAAAGTTTAGTTTTTAAATAGATATACAAGTTTGGAAAGTTAAGTGCAGATATGGCTGCACGACAGTAACCGTCACATTTTAACCGTGAGGGAGGAAAGTAATGCCAACGAAAAAGACTTTTGAAGAAAGAGTATTAGCATCGTTGCTTGAACATGTCGAGGAGGACATGGATGAGGGCGAGCTCAAAGAAGCTATCAAGGAAAACCTTGATCTTTCGGAAATGGCCAAGGAAATCCTGGAAGAAGAAGAGGTTAAAGACAAAATCAAGGCCAAACTCAGAGGGATGATCTTGGATGAAATCCAGTCAGCCAAAACCCTGGAAGACATCACTGGTGATGATGACTTTGATATTTGGGGTAAAGAAGATGATGATTCTGGCCTCAAAGAAATGTGTAAGAACATGATCAAGGAAGATGAGGAGCTGCAGGACGCTCTTAAAATCAAGCTCAGAAAGATTTTGGTCAATCAGATCAAAAATTTGGATGATGACGATGTCTTCGGTCAAGACAGCGAGGGCAATGAAATTTCACTCGCCGATCTTATTAATCGGGAAGAACAGCTTAAAGCGCTACTGCAATCTGAAGAGCTGCAGAAAAAGCTCGCCGAAATCCTGCAAGCGCTACTCGTCAAGCATATCGAAGAGCTGGAGCTTGATGACGAGAACATCCCCGAGGATGAGCTTGACGAACTGGTCAAGCAGACCCTCAAGGCTCTCCTGCAAACGGAAGAGATACAGAAACTGATCAAAGAAACTTTTCAGCCGCAATTCGTCGATCATATCGAGAAATTGGAGCTTGACGATGATGATATCCCCGAGGATATGATTGACGGTCAGGTTGCCCAAGCCCTGAAAACATACCTGGAGGATCCTGAAGGCCAGAAAAAGATCCAGGACAAGATCGCTGAAGACATTGAATCAGCGATTCTTGATAAGGTTGCTGATAGAGATACCATGAACGAGGCCATCGAGAAGAAACTGGCTGATGCCCCGAAAATGCAGCAGCTGGTCCAGGAAGAAGTCGACAAGCTCTTAAGAGATCGTGACTTCATGAACAAAATCAGTGAACAGATCAAAAACCGTTTAAGCAGAGATTCCGGTCTGACCGGGCAATTGCTGGACGGCTTGGTCGCGAAAATAGCCACGCTCTTAGTTGAGCGGCTGTTTGAAAAGCGGTAAGGGCGTCCGCCTTTGGCGGACTTAACATCCACCTACAGAAAAGGAGAACAGGAAAATGGTAGCAGAGGTCAGAAAAAGTCCATTGTTACTCGGACAGTTTGTCTGGGTGGCCAGTAAAAAGGACGGCACGATCAAGTTGATTATCGGGCCGGATCCTTTGGAAGTTACCGAAGACGATATCCCCATGATGCCCAATGCCCAGAATCCCTGGGAATTCGGGCCTGTGGAGATCACTCAAGCGGTGCAGCGCTTTGTTACGCTCAAGCCCCATCAGTACGCCGTGATTCATAATCCGGTTGATTCTGATACTGACACAGATTACCCGAACGGCAAGTACAACAAGGGCAAGAACGAGATGAAGCCCCTGAAATACGGCACCAAGAGAGTCGTGATTGCCGGTCATTTCCCGGTTTGGCCGGGACAATGGGTGGAGGTCAGAGAAATCCATCGTCTGGACTCCAAGCAATACATAACCGTCGTGGTGGAAAAAGTGCCGGTCGATGTAAAGGCTCCTTATTACGAGTTGACTGTAGCCTGCGCTGACATCAAGAAGGCAGTGGTCGATGAAAATACTGTCAGCAAAGAACCGGCCAAAGAAGTCGTCAACGAATCCGGAAACGATCCGGCCAAGGGAACAGAATCCGCTCAAAATCAAAATTCCAGTCAGCCGGCAGCTACTTCGGAAAAACCACAGGCCACAGTTCAGCCGGCAGCTACTTCGGAAAAACCACAGGCCAAAGTGCCGGAAAAACCGCAGGTCTCGCCTCTGGAAAAAGGGGTATCAGGTAAAGATCCAGATGCACCGGTTTTCAAGGTCGGACAAAGAATCATTATCCCCGGCAGCAAGACCGAGACTTACATTCCGCCGACCGGGATTGAGGTGGACAGGAATAAGGCTGTCAAACAGCCGGAATCCACGCGCCATCTGGATCCCAAGGAAGAGCTGCAGGATAAAATCACGTCTGGCCAGATCAAGATCGAGACCATGGAGCAGCTTATAAAACGGGTTGGCCTGGAAGATGATCTTTTCGAGGCAGTCCGTGATAGATACACCAGTCTGCGTGAAGCAGGCAAGAACCGCAATGCTTTATATGAGGCGATCACATCGATATTCGATCGTTCTCATCTCATGAAGCTACTTTCCATTTTTATGGAAAATACCGCTGTCAATCAGCAGGCAACCAGAGACTCGGACGAAGCCGTGTGTGAAGCTGTGGTTTTAGGCCCCACCGAATTCTGCGTGGTTGTGGATGAAAACGGCATGCCGAATTCGCACAAGGGTCCTGGCCGGGTTTTCCCCGGTCCCAATGACACCTTCCGCACGCAGGGTTCTCGAAATCGCGTCTATGACGCCTATCATCTGCGCGAAGATCGCGGCCTGCTTTTACGGGTAGTGGCTGATCAGATCACCAAGAAGGATCTGCTCGAGAAACTGCCTGAAGCCGTGGCCAATCAGCTTAACAAGGAAAAATACACCAAGGGAGATGAAATTTTCATCTCCGGCTTCGATGCCTACCTGGTGCCTTATTACAGCGTCTTTGAGGTCATTGACCCGGAAACCAGGAATCCCCATATCGGTAATTCCCATGGCGGGGTTTATGTCCAGGCCATAGGCATCGATCAAAAAAGCGGTATCTACGTGATGAAAGTAGAAACCGGGGAAGTGGAACTGGTCAAGGGCAAAGCAAAGCTCCTGCTGGATCCGCGTAAACAAAAGCACATGAAACGGCGGGTACCGGGCAAGATTTGGAATCTGCTCATCGGTTATGGAGAACCTCACAAGGCCGTCAGTCCGGACTCGGTGGTGGAATCACCCTGGGCGTTATCAGTTCAGGTACCCAATAATATGGCCATGCTTCTTACCAGTCGCACTGGCCGGCGTGTTGTTCTGGGACCTCAAACCACCTTGCTGGAGTTTGACGAATCACCTGAGATTCTCCACATTTCTGTCAATCGTCCCAAAACAGAAAAAGACACCAAACAAACGGTTTTCCTCTGGGTAACCGGCAATCGGCCGACTGACCAGGTGGAACTGATTACCGCTGACAAGGCTGTGATCAAAGTCGATGTTCAGTACGAGGTGGAATTTTCCGCCTCGGATCCCAAGGAACAGGAAAAATGGTTCCTGTACAAAAACTATGTCTGGATGCTGGCATCCAATGCCCGCAGTCGGCTGCGCAATGCGGCCGAGCAGGTGTCGTTTGCCGTGCTGAAGGACAGCATTTCCGAATTTGTCAGGAATGTGATCCTGGGCAAAAAACCTGAAGGCGTCGCTCATCGGCCGGGACTGCCATTTGAAACTTGCAATCTGCGGGTTACGGAAGTGGAAGTCCTGGACTGGGTGGTGGATGATCCGGAGATTGCCAAAGCCTTGGCAACGGCCAATAAAGCGGCGGTAAACCGGGAAATTCAGGTCGGCGAAGAAAAATCCGCTCTGGAAGCGGAACAGGCCAAGGATCAAATCGCCGTGGAGAAAGCAGCTCTGGTGCTGCGTCAGACCAAGCGGTCGGCCGAAACCGAACTGGGCAAAAGACGCATCGTCGACGAGAGCGAAAAGTCGGCCTTGCAGATTTCCCAGGAGCGCGAAGCCAGGATGGCTGAGGCCGAACTTACCAAAAGCCGACTGGTTGAACAAACGGCTGCTGTCAAAGACGAGATCAACATCGAGGCAGCCAAAAGAACCGCGGCAGCTCAGCTGGAGCAGTCTCAGATCATTGACCAGAAAGCGGCCAAGGAACTGGAACTGAAAAAAGCCGCTGCTCTCAGAGATGCGGCAGCCAAGGAAGAAATCAACAAGCAAGAGCAAGCGCTGAAGAAATTGGTGGTCGAGCTTCAGCAGGAGATCGAGCTGATTCGGCTGGCAAACTGCTCTGTGCTGAGTCTCAAACAGCAGGAGCTGGATATCAAGATGTCCGATGTCAACCGTGAGCTTCACGAAAAAGACACCAGATCCCAAATGGCGCTCAAGGCAGAAGACGATGCCAAACTCGTGGAGTTCAGTAAGGCTTTGGCCGACATTCAGGCCGCGCTTTACACTTCTGAGGCTGAGGCTGATGCCAAGCGCATCGCAGCTCTCCAGGAAAAACTGGTGGAAGCGATCGAAGGACTGGGCAATAAGCAGGTTCTGGCTGAACTGGCTCAGCACCTGCCCGGAGCCACTGGCACTCTCGGATTACTTCTGGGCAAAGGCGGCTTAGACGCCATCGAAGGAATGTGTGGGGGCACGAAGCTTATCGATGCCATTCACAATTTAACCGGCAGGATTCAGCAACACAAAGAGGAATCTGCAAAAGTCGGTGAGGAGTTGAAGTCCTGACAGTAGAACCCAAGCTGTCAACTTCATAATTATTAACAATAAGCCCCATTCCGCATTGCGGGGTGGGGCTTTTTCTTATCCGTCATAATTTGACCAAAAAATAGGGGGGTGATATAATTTAGACAGTTATCTAAATATCTAATGTTTTTTTATGAATTTGCATAATACAATTTCGGCTATGGCCGATCCTACCCGTCGTAAGATCCTGGAGCTTTTGAAAAGGGAAGATATGGCTGCTGGCCAGATTAATAAGCATTTCCAGATCACGGCGCCGTCTTTGACTCACCATTTGAATATTTTGCGCCAGGCTGATTTGGTAACCAGCCAGAGACAGGGGCAGGAAATTATTTATTCCCTGAATTTAAGCGTGTTTGAAGAAGTGGCTCAGGCGCTTATTAAATTTTTCAAATAAAAATTAATAATTAGTAATTAAAAATTTGTCTATATGTCTAATCCAATTAAACCAACGATAAAAACTGAAATCATTCCGCTTCTTTTAATTATTATTTCTGTTGTGGCTTCCTTTTATTTTTATGCCAATTTTCCCGAACAGGTTCCCATGCATTGGAATATAGCCGGCCAGGTGGACGGCTGGGGCAGCAAGACCACCGGAGCCATTATTTTGCCGTTGGTAATCATTGCTATGTATGTGATGTTTTTATTGATCCCATATCTTGATCCGAAAAAAGATCGCTATGAACAATTTGTCAAAGTCTATCATATCTTTAAAAACTATCTTATCGGTTTCATGGTTTTGGTTTATTTAGTCACGGGTCTGGCCGGGCTTGGTTATGATGTGCCTGTTGGCCTGATTATTCCTATTGGCGTAGGCATTTTATTTATTTTGATTGGCAATTACATGGCCAAGATAAAAATGAATTGGTTTATGGGTATCAGAACACCCTGGACTTTGTCATCGGAAGAAGTTTGGAATAAGACCCATCGCATGGGCGGTAAGATTTTTATGCTGGGCGGATTTTTGATAATTTTGACCGGTATAGCACCCCTTAGTTGGCGTTTACCCATCTTTATTCTGACCATGGTTTTGTTGATATTTGGTACGATAGGGTATTCATATTGGGTTTATCGAATTGAGAAAAATAAAAAAGTTGGTTGATGCGAATATCAGCTTTATTAAACCGGTAATATTTGATATAATTATTGAAATACATATAATTCATTTAAAACGATTAAAAAATAAATAAAAACTATGTCCTGGATTTTCAATACACTCAAAAGATTAGCCAAAAAGAAAAGCTTTTGGATTGTTTTAATTATTGTGGTAATTATCGTGATAGTTATTTTAAATATGATCAAAGGCAAAAAAACAGTCTATACCATGGAAAAGGTTAAGCTGGGCAATTTAGTTCAGACAGTTTCGGAAACCGGAACCGTGGAATCAGCTTCGGCCATTGACCTGAATTTCAAAGGCAGCGGGAAATTGGCTGAATTGAAAGTTAAAGAAGGCGACAAGGTCAAGTCAGGACAATTGCTGTCTCGTTTGGATGCCGGTTCTTTGGAAATTGCAGTGCGTCAGGCACAGGCCAATGTTGATATTGCTCAGGCTAATTTAAACAAATTGTTAGCCGGTGCCAGCGCCGAGGATCTTAAAGTCACGGAAGAGACGGTTAATAATGCCAGAATTGCTTTTGAAAATGCCAAAAATAATTATGACAATTCTTTACTGAAAATTGACGCTGATACCACGACTTATGAGCAGGCAGTTACGGCAGCGCAAACAAGCTTGGATAATACTAAAAATACTTATACCAAAAGTGTGTCTGATGCCCGACAGAATTTATTAACCACCTTGCGCAATAAAGCCAATGTGGCTAATACCAGTTTGGATTTCATCAATTACCAGTATAATAATTTAAACAATGTCAGCGATCAGCAGGCCAAGTCCAATACCATGTGGTCATATAATTTAGCCATGGATAATAAAACTAAATTGGTTAATTTTTTAAACAAATCAGATCAGTCCATGAGCGAGGATGAAATTACCCAGGCAGGTGCGACTGCAATTACTCTTTTTGAGCAAATAAATGACAGTTTGAATAATTTATTTAATTGCATTAGCTCAACCGTGATTGATGCCCGTTTTTCTCAGCTTTTGGTAGATAATGCCAAAGCCTTAGTTAAAGCCGAGCAGACAGCGGATAGCGCAAATTTATCAGCCTTGCAGGCTGCTGACCAGACTTACAAGACAGCAAAATTAAGTTATACCAGCGTGGTTGATACTGCTACTTCAAATCTGACTACTGCTCAAAATAATCTGAATTCTGTCTTGGCTAATAAGGATGTTTCCACGGTTACAGCTAAAGCGGCTTTAGATTCAGCCCAAGGGGCATATAATCTGGCCAAAGCGCAGTTTGAACTGAAAAAGGCCAAGCCGCGTCTCGTTGATATTGGATATTATCAGGCTCAGGTCAACCAGGCCGCAGCCGCCCGAGATTTAGCCCTGAATAATTTAAATGATTATATTATTTTTGCGCCGACAGACGGCGTAGTGACTTTTGTTAATTATAAATTAGGCGAACAGATCGGTGTGGCTAGCACTAAATCTGCAATTTCCATGCTGGGTACGGGTGATTTTCAGATTAAAGTTGACGTTCCGGAATCAGATATCATTAAAATTAAAGTCGGCGATCCGGTGAAAATTACTTTGGATGCCTATGGCAGCGCGGA
This sequence comes from Candidatus Parcubacteria bacterium, assembly GCA_026395755.1. Classification (GTDB taxonomy): domain Bacteria; phylum Patescibacteriota; class Patescibacteriia; order CAIXNZ01; family CAIXNZ01; genus JAPLYC01. Next base: position 9,446 of record JAPLYC010000095.1, read on the forward strand.
TGTTTTTGAAGGCAAAATAGTCTCCATTAATATTGCCGAGACTGTGATCCAAGATGTGGTTTATTATAAAGTTACCGCGCAAATAGATCCCACTGACAAAGAAATTAAATCAGGCATGACAGCCAATGTTGATATTATTACGGCTACAGCGGAAAATGTCTTATCTCTTTCCGGTCGGGCAATTAAACAGGATGAAACCGGTAAAAAATATGTGGAGATTTTAAAATTCGGCAATAATGTTGAAAAAGTTATGATTGAAACAGGAATCAAGGCTGATACCGGAACAGAAATTAAAAGTGGTTTGCAGGAAGGCCAGGAAGTCATAATTTCAAAAACTCAAAAATAAGGTTATGACAAAAAATTTACTAATTAAATTGGAAAAGATTGAAAAGGATTATACCAATGAAGAGGTGGTCACCCGAGTTTTAAAGGGTGTAAATCTGGAAATTGCCCAGGGGGAATTTGTGGCTGTGATGGGTCCGTCCGGCTCCGGCAAGTCAACCCTGATGCATATTCTGGGTTTTTTGGATAAACCTACGGCGGGTAGGTATCTGTTCAAGGGTAAAGATGTCAGTAATCTGGCGGATGATGAATTGGCTGAAATCAGGAATGAAGAAGTAGGCTTTATTTTTCAGGCATTTAATCTGCTGCAGAGAACCAGCGTTTATGATAATGTGAAATTGCCTTTGACCTACAGTAGTAAAAAATTTGATAAAAACAAGGTGACTAGCGCGATCAAGTCTGTCGGCTTGTATCATCGTCTGAATAATTTATCCAATCAGCTTTCCGGCGGTGAAAAACAGAGGGTGGCGATTGCGCGTGCCTTGGTCAATGACCCGTCAATTATTTTTGCTGACGAGCCGACCGGTAATTTGGACTCCAAATCAGGCAAACAGATTATGGAAATATTGCAGGATTTAAATGAGGACGGTAAAACGATTATTTTGGTTACTCATGAAAAATATACGGCTGAACATGCCCGCAGGATTATAAAAATCGTGGACGGAGAAATCGTTGATGATTATCAGGTTAAAGAACGTCTGATTGCCAAATTCGAAAAAGATTTAACCAAATAATAATATGGAATTGACTTCTACTTTAAGACTTGCCTTTAGTGGTTTGAAGTCAAAAAAGACCCGAACATTTTTAACAATGCTCGGGATTATTATTGGCATTTCCTCAGTTATCATTATTATTTCCGTCGGTGCCGGCGCTCAAAGTCTGATTTTAAATCAGATCAAGGCTTTGGGTTCCAACCAGATTTCCATTTTTCCCGGGGCTTCGGAAGAATCAGGCCCGCCACCGAGTGTTTTTGGCTCAGCCAATACCAGTCTGAAAATTGAGGATCTGGACGCTCTTAATAATAAACAAAATGTGCCGCACGTAGTAGCTATTACTTATTATGTCAGGGGGACAGCGACAATGAAATGGCAGGATAGTGAATTTAACGGCACCTTTGTGGCTACGACAGCGAGTTACCCCGAAGTTCATGATATTGCGGTGGCTCAAGGCAGATTCTTGGATCAGGACGAGGAAAAAAATCTGGCCAAAGTTGTGGTCTTGGGCGCCAATGTCAAAGATGAACTGTTTGGAGATGAAGAAGCTATCGGTCAGCTGATTAAAATAAAAAAACACGAGTTCCGGGTCATCGGCGTGATGGCCAAAAAGGGAACCACGGGTTTTGAAAATCAGGATAATTATGTTTTTATCCCGGTTTCTACCGGACAAAAGATAATGTTGGGAATTGATTATATTTCTTTGGCCAGGGTGAAAATTGATTCTCAGGAAAATGTTAATCAGGCAGTTGCAGACATTAAGGCTGTTTTGCGTGACCGCCATAATCTGGATAGTAAGGAACTGGATGATTTCACGGTACGCGCCCAGGCGCAGGCCATTGAGATTTTTTCTTCTATTACCAATTCTTTGACTTATTTTTTGGCAGCAATTGCCGCGATCTCACTTTTGGTCGGAGGTATCGGCATCATGAATATTATGTTAATAGCGGTAACGGAAAGAACCAGGGAGATCGGTCTGCGCAAGGCTTTGGGCGCCAAAAGAAAAAATATTTTAAGCCAATTTTTAATTGAGTCAATAGCCGTTACTTTACTCGGCGGAATTATAGGCATAATTTTTGGTATTGTAATATCATTATTGGTGGCCTTTATTGCCAGATATCTTGGCTATAACTGGGATTTCGTAATTTCCATTTCCGCGGTATTTTTATCATGTACAATCTCAATTATGGTTGGTTTGTTTTTCGGACTTTACCCGGCTTTCAAGGCTTCGGAATTAAATCCGATTGAGGCCCTTCAGTACGAATAATGCTACAAATATACAAATATTGTAACAAATGATTACAAATAAGGTTTTATGAAGTTATAAGAGGTTATATTATGTTGTAAAAGGTTGCTGGAAAAAATTTGTAGTAATTTGTATTTGATTTGTATATTTGTAACCTAATTTATGTTTACACAGATAAAAAAATCAATTGACATTGCCAAGTCAGCGCTGGTACGCCATAAATTGCGTGCTGTTTTGACGATCCTGGGTATAACTGTCGGTATTACGGCGGTGATTGTGGTTTTATCCGCAGGTAAAGCGATTGAACTTTTTATTACCAGTCAGGTAACTCAATTTGGCACTGACTGGATTCAGGTGGAAGTCAAAGTGCCGGCTACTTCTCATACTTCAGTTGAAAATGCCGGCGGTCAGGCTCAGGGAATTACGATTACCACCATGAAAGAAAAAGATGCCGTGGAAATT
>JAPLYC010000094.1 GCA_026395755.1 Candidatus Parcubacteria bacterium
AGGAGGGGCTATTACGAAATAGCACCTATGCCCAAACAGCCACAAACAATTTTTGCCTGCTCTAAATGCGGCGCCCAGTATCCCAAGTGGACTGGGCGCTGTTCGACTTGCGGTGCCTGGGGAACAGTCGCTGAGGAACAGTCAATAATTCCCAATTCCCAATTCCCAATTCCCAAAATCGATAAGTCTCAACTGATAGATTTTAAAACATCAGAAACACCCAAATTTGAACGTCTGCAAACTAAAATAGGTGAATTTGACCGCGTTCTGGGCGGCGGCATTGTGGCAGGCAGTTTGATTCTGCTGGGCGGTGAACCCGGTATCGGTAAATCAACTTTAGTTTTACAAATCTGCCATCAACTTCAGTCCCCCATTCTTTACGTGTCCGGCGAAGAATCAGCTTCCCAGATAAAAATGAGAATTGACAGGCTCAACCTGGATTTTTCCAAGTTAAAATTCCTGGCGGAAAATAACGCGGAAAAAGTCGCGGCTTTTGCCATTGAAGAAAAACCCAGCCTGATTATTATTGATTCCATTCAGACATTATATTCCAGTGAACTACCATCTGAAGCCGGTTCAATTAATCAGGTCCGAATCTGTACGGTTAAACTGCTGGAAATTGCCAAGAAATATAATATTGCGATTTTAATCATCGGCCATGTGACCAAAGACGGCCAGGTCGCTGGCCCTAAATCACTGGAACATCTGGTTGATGCAGTCATGTATCTGGAAAGCTCAACTTCCGATGATTTTCGTTTGCTGCGCTGCGCCAAAAACCGTTTTGGCTCAACTCAGGAAATCGGAATATTTTCCATGAGCGCAAGCGGGCTCTTGGAAGTGAAAAACCCCTCGGAACTTTTTCTGCCACAAAATCAGGAACCCATTTCCGGTTCCGCCCTGACCTGCGTGATGGAAGGCAGCCGGCCGTTTCTGATTGAAGTCCAGGCCCTGGTTACCAAAACCATGTTTGGCTACCCGCAGAGGCGAAGTTCGGGCTTTGATCTGAACCGTATACAAATGCTGGCTGCGGTCTTAATTAAACGAGCCAATGTGCCTCTCTTAAACCAGGATATCCATTTAAACGTCACAGGAGGCCTTAAAATCAATGAAACCGGCGCTGACCTGGCTGTGTGCCTAGCTATTGTTTCCTCCCTGAAAAACAAAGCCATTGAACCGCAAACCCTGATTTTGGGTGAAGTCGGTTTAGGCGGTGAAATCAGACCTGTTTATCAGCTGGACAAAAGAATTGAGGAAGCCCTTAAGCTTAATTTCAAAAAAATAATTATACCAATTGCGAAAACCGCTCCCAAACAAAAAGAATTAGTAGCGGTAAAAAATCTGGAGCAGGCCATTAAAGAAATTTTATAGATAAATACCTCCGGCAAAATTGCCGGAGGTATTTATCTTGCCCCGCAACGCGGGGCTAAACGTTTTAACTAATATTATCGCACTTACCTTTTTCCAACCCTCCCAGGGGGTTTGGGGGGCCGAATAAGCGTCATTATCAATGCTACGAACAAACCATACGCACTAGCGCATTGAGGACCCCCAAAACTTTTTTGCATACTTTTTTGGTTACAAAAAAGTATGTCGCCGAAGGCGGAATTTATTGAATTTTGGCTTAAAAGCTATTTTCTTTCTTAAACCATCTTTTTATATTTAACATATTATAATGCGCTGTCCCAATAGCTTCGCTCTAAACGCACACGCCTCCTACGCAGACGGTTTTTCTCATAATAAAAAAAGCGCCCTTATGTTATCTCGGGCGCTTTGTGTCTGCGTAAAAGCAGAGCTAGTTGGCGTAAAATTTTTCGCTGGCATGTCTGCCTCCTTTACGGGTAAACCCGGAGTTCGGCTTGCATACAGCTGGTCATTTCCTGCCAGGTGATCCAATCTGCCATCATGGCTAAAAAAAGCTTGAGCATGACAGATCTTTTTTTCAGAATTTTCTTGCCAAATTCAAATTTCATGTTCGGCCTCCTTGTGCAAATTTTATGTACAAGAAAAACTGCTATTGAAATTTATTATATACTGCTTAATTTTATATGTCAAACAACTACCCCCGCCTAATCCGAAAATTTTACCAGCAAAATACCTTTGAGCTGGCTCAAGCCCTTTTGGGTAAATACCTGGTCAGAAAATGCGCTAACAATGTTTTAATCGGTAAAATCGTGGAAACCGAAGCCTACTACGGGCCAAATGACAAAGCTTCCCATGCTTCCCGCGGTAAAACCGAACGCACAAAAATCATGTTTGACCAGCCGGGCCTGGCTTATATTTATTTAGTTTATGGCATGTATTATTGTTTTAATATTGTAACCGAAGCCAAAGACTTTCCCGCCGCGATCCTGATCCGCGCCCTGGAACCAGTCAAAGGTATTAAACAAATGTATAAAAATCGACAATGTCATGGTGAGCATAGTCGAACCATGACGCCGACGGGTCATCCTTCGACTAAGCTCAGGATGACAAAAAGCCTTGCCAACGGTCCCGCCAAACTCTGCCAAGCCTTAAAAATTGATAAACAATTAAACGGGACTAATTTAATTACCAGTACCAAACTTTATTTGGCTGAAAATCCTCAGGGAAAAATTACACCTTCTCAAATACAATGCGCCAAAAGAATCGGCATTGACTATGCCGGCTCTTACAAACACAAATTCTGGCGCTATTATCTCAAAGATAATAAATTTATATCAAAATTTTGAGCTACTGTACTATTCGTTAAACGTTATACGGTATCGTTTGGCGTTTCGTTAGACGTCAAACGTTAGACGAAACGTTTGCCGAAACCGATAAACGAAAAACGAAGTAAAAAAAGAGCGGACAGTAAACTGCCCGTCCGCCCCCTCCTTGCCGTCCAAAGCTCAAAGAGCGAAGGATGGCTTTTATATTTCGACTACATGTCGCAAATAGCCGATGGAAACGCCGCGCTTCTGCTGCTCTGCTTCTTGTGCTTTTTTGCACTCGAGGCACAATAACGTGGTTGGCTCGGCTGAAAGCCGGCTGCGGGGAATTTGTTCACCACACGCTTTGCATTCCCCGTATTCGCCAGTTTTCATGTTTTGTAAAGCTGCGCTGATCCTGCGAACTTCTTGCCGAGCGCATTGCTGGTCATGTACCAGCTGGGTAAGATCAGTTTCCTGAGAAGCCATATCACCCGGATCACTGGCTATTGTCCCTGGCAAAGACTTGGCCAGCACAACCTGAGCCTGATTGAGTCTTATTTCCAAGATACGACGAAACTTGTCCACCTCCTTTGCCTTCAAGGCCCTTTCCGGTTTTTGTTTGACCTCATCATCCGCTACCGCCTGCTTTCCCGCTTTACCGTTTCTGCTTGCCATTGCCCAATCCCCTCCTTTTGAAAATGACTTTATTCTGAGCACATACTCAGAAACATATTTAAATCCTATATAATTAAAAGCCCATTGTCAAGATCTTTCCACCTTCGTCATGCGCGGCATGACTTCGGTGGATTTCGATATACGCGCGATAAAATCTATATAAATTTAAAAAATTATCTTGTCTTATTCCAAATGATCAATCAGCTTATTTTGATCCAGTTTGGCACTAAGCAAGGGGAAATCTTCAAGTTTATACAGTTTAAAAAAATCTTGAGCTTGTTCTTTAGTCAAATTTATCAGTTCCAAATCAGTTAAGCCCGCAATCTGCAATTCTGGTAAGCCTGACTGGCGTGAACCATAAACCTCACCGGGACCACGGAATTTAAGATCATATTCAGCCAGGGCAAAGCCGTCATTGGATTTTACCAAAGCCTCCAGCCTTTCTCTGGTTTTCGGATTATGCCGCGAAACGGCATCCCGTTTAGCGGGATAATTTTCCGCCAATAAAAAGCAATATGACTGGTATTCTCCCCTGCCGACGCGGCCGCGAAACTGATGCAATTGCGCCAGGCCGAA
>JAPLYC010000088.1 GCA_026395755.1 Candidatus Parcubacteria bacterium
GGCAGGACCAGCAAAGACCTGACAATTTCATTGGCTGGAAAAGATTCTTTTTCACCAATAGCCAAAGAATATCTGCCCGTATTATCAGGACTGGATACTTTAATCAGGTAAATTCCGGCTTGAGCCGGCGCTTTTATTTCCGGACCTTTAAAATAATTATCCCTGGCAAAATCCTCAAAAAACGGCTGCCAAGTAAAACCTTTGCCGTCAAGCGTGTAAAGCTTAGTCCCCTGCTCATTGTCTTTGAAAACTTCCACCAGCATGTTTTTTGTGGTTTGCGGCACGTCTGGGATTAAAATATTTACGTATAAAGCAAAATCAACCGGGCTGTTTATTTCATAATATTGGGGCTGGCCTTTTAATTCACTGTAATATGCCTTGGAAACTTCAGGGTCAGGAACTTTAATAACTTCTGGACTGTTCTGGATCAAATACGGCTGATGCGCCAAAGCCGGAAGGCAGATTAAAAATGATAAGGCAAGGATTAGAATGTATTTTTTCATATATTTAACTAATAATAAAATCGTGATTCGTTATACGTCAGTGTTGGGCGTTTCGTATTACGTTGGACGCATAACGTAACGTAAACCGAAGCCGAATAACGATTGCCGATTTTGTCCTGCCTCAATCGGCAGGGCCGAACCAATGTCCATCCACAGGTATTTGGCCAGCATTCCCCCGCTCGTGAACGCAAACACCTGAAACGAAAACAACCACAGAATGATTCCCATTAAACGCGTGTTCCTGAACATGTCTTCCTCCTTCCTGTTAAGACGTTGATACCTGGCCTTCATGACGCAGACACTTTACCTTTGTTATTTACAAAATATCATATTTTATAAAAAAATCATAGCCAGGAAGCCGGTTGGCAGGCCCAATAAAAAAAGTCCTGCCGTTTGGGAAACGACAGGACTAGCTTCACAAGAAGCAATCTGACTCATCAGGGGGTTCCTCAGTTTCACTGGAAGTATTATCACCCCTGAGCATCCAATCCGGCAACTTGGATTCCACGGTTTCGTTGAAGTTGTTAATAGGATATTTTTGTCCACTGGACTGGATCTTAACGTGGCCGATTCCCAAGTCATTGTAATCATGAACATGGGTTTCTCCACCTACGATCCCTCTCAAGGTACTACCGTCCTTGAGTTTCTTGGTCCATAAAACTGGTTCCGGTTCAAGATTCAATTTCGCAGCTAGCTTTGATTGTTCCTCCAACTGCCGATTGAGCCTAATGCCGAGTTCCAGCATCTCCGGACTAACAAGAGGCACGACGGGTTTTGGTGCAATATACGTTATTTCCGGAGGGCGCGGCAAAGGAACAATAGGCCTGATGTCTACTCCAAGTAGATCCGGATTTCCTGCCCGGCTCAGATGAGCATGGGGCTTCATGAAGTTGATCTCGTCCGGTTTTTTGTACGCCGGCAGAAGCGGGCCGGTGTTGTTTTCTACCCAGGGAGTTATCGGCTTGGCTGATATCTCGAATGGGTTCGATAGCCTGTCAGGTGCAAAAGTAAGATTCCCGCTTAAGGGATCAAATCCCGTCCGATAAAATGTCATTGCTAAACCTCCTTTTGTTAGTTGAAAATAACCCTGAGGGAAAGAACCTAATATCCTAAATTAACACTAATTCTCATTAATGTCAATGGATTGGATTATCTAAAATTTATTTTTTATTTATCATCTCCTCTACTGCCTGTAAAACCTCCGGCAATTCTTGGCAATTATCACTTCCCCCCATGTGGCCCTTCCCCTTTAAAATAATGGTCTTGGCACCTAATTTTTGTTTGAACATATCAACATTTTCCAAACCCACAAAACGATCATTGTTGGAAAAAATCGCGGTTATCTTTTGGGCGCGCTGTTTAACTTTGTCAGAATCAATCGGCGTCTCCAACCAGGGCTTGGCCAGCTTGTCTTCTTCCGGCCCTTCTAAACTATGAGGTATTAAACGGTAAAACCCGGCGACGGAAACAACACCGCCAATGGG
>JAPLYC010000018.1 GCA_026395755.1 Candidatus Parcubacteria bacterium
TTTATCAATATAAAAAGCAAAAAGAAACAGAACGGGCATTATTGCAAAAAGTTAAGGCCAAACTTAGCAACGCGCAAAATAAGCAGCTGGAAAATATTTTGACTAATACTGACGAATTTCAGATGTTTTTAAAGTCAGTCAGTGGCAAGTTAACTGCTGCGCAGGCTCAAGAACTTAAAAGCCTGATTGAGAAACGCAATCAGGAAGTCGTTGATCAGGGTCTGCAGCCAATTGATAAAATTATTCTTCACAAAACATTTTCTTTCGCGCCCTGGATGCTTTTGGGGGTAATTATTACTTTGATTACACGCAGTTCTCTGATTCATTTGGTTTACCAGCTTTTAGGTCGTTAGGCTTTGATTTTTAAGGAAATTTAGGCTAAAATTAGATTATGATTAAATTATATAATACTTTAAGTCGAACAATTGAAGAATTTAAGCCAATAAAGGGTAAGAATATCGGGCTCTATACCTGCGGGCCGACTGTTTATGATTATGACCATATTGGCCATGCCTGGAATTATTCCATGGCTGATTTTTTGCGCAGAGTATTAGAATACAATGGCTATAAGGTAAAGCATGTAATGAATGTTACTGACGTAGGTCATTTGGTGCATGATGCCGAATCCGGTGAAGATAAGCTTGAAAAAAGTGCCCGAGAAAAAGGGAAGACAGCCTGGGAAATCGCTGAATTCTTTTTAGATATTTATTTGGCTAATCGTAAAAAACTTAATTTGGAAGAACCTCAGGTGATTTGTAAAGCCACTGATCATATCAAGGAAATGATAAAAATGGTTGAGATTTTATTGGACAAAGGCTATGCTTATGAGATTAGCGATGGTATTTATTTCGATACTTCTAAGTTTCCTAAATACGGACGATTGTCAGGTAATACTTTAGAAAGTCTAAAGGAAGGCGCCAGAATAGAAATTAATCCCGAAAAGAAAAATCCGACTGATTTTGTCTTATGGAAATTCTCGGCGGCAGGTGAAAAACGGCAGATGGAATGGGAGGCTTTTGGCAAAATGGGTTTTCCTGGTTGGCATATTGAATGTTCTGCCATGAGTATTAAATATCTGGGTGAATCATTTGAATTACATACCGGAGGAGAAGATAATATCTTTCCTCATCATGAATGTGAAATTGCCCAGTCTGAAAGCGTAACGGGCAAACCTTTTGTGCGCTATTGGTTGCATACGCGATTTTTAATGGTTGACGGCCAGAAAATGTCCAAGTCATTAAAGAATTTTTATACCATTGCTGATCTGGAAGCCAAAGGTTTTTCAGCTCTTGATTTACGCTATTTATTTTTAACCGCCCATTACCGTTCTCAGCTTAATTTCACCTGGCAAAGCCTGGACGCGGCTAAAATCGCGAGGGAACGCCTGAATAATTTTATTTTAGGAATTAAGAAGAAAGGCAAAGTAAATAAAGGCTATAAGGAAATGTTTTTGGAAAAGATTAACGAAGATTTAGACATGCCTCAAGCTTTGGCTTTGGTTTGGCAAATGATTAAGGATAAAAATGTCAGTGATGAAGATAAAAAAGCCACCTTGTTTGACTGGGATAAAGTTTTGGGCTTAGATTTGGCTAATTTGAAAAAGGTAAACATTGAGATACCTAAAGAAGTTCAGGATTTGGTAAAAGAAAGGGAAGTGGCGAGGAAAAATAAGGATTGGAGTAAGTCCGATGAACTAAGAGATAAAATTGCTGAATTAGGGTTTATGGTCGAAGATACTTCCGCCGGCTCCATTGTGAAAAAGAAATAAATATTATGGATTTTAAAGAATTACAACAAAAGGTTATTGAAACTTCATTTGATTATGGAGAGAAATATAATGTCAAAATCGATGAAGATTTTGCGCTTTTAAAATTATATGAAGAAGTTGGGGAGTTGGCTCAGGCTGTTTTAATTCACAGAAAAAAGAGCCGTCCTGAAAAGCATGTACCCGAAATAATATCAAAAAAGGAATTAGCTAAGGAATTAGCCGATGTTGTTGGCATGGTTATGGTATATGCAAATTTAATGGATATTGATTTGGAGGAAGCGATTGATAAAAAATGGATTAGTAAAGAATGGATCAATAAATGAATGTAATATTTTCCCAAAAAGATTTTTGTCACCCTTCGACTATGCTCAGGGTGACATTGAGTCTATGAATAAAAATTTTTGGACAAAATTGAAAAAACCGATTATTGTGTTGGCGCCGATGGCCGGGATTAATGACATGGCCTTCCGTCAGTTATGTAAAAAGTACGGCGCTGATGTGGTGTATTCGGAAATGGTTTCAGTGGACGGACTTTTTTATGGTTCGGACAGGACTTTTGAATTAATGAAATTTAATAAAAAGGAAAAGCCGATAGTGATTCAGCTGTTTGGTTGCAAACCGGAACTTTTTGCCAAGGCGGCTAAGGAGGTGGAAAAAATTGGAGCTGACGGCGTGGATATTAATTTTGGCTGCCCGGCACCAAAGATTTTTAAGATTACTTGCGGGGTGAGGCTGATGCGCGATTTGGATTTGTGTTATGAAATTGTCAAAGCAACCTGCAACGCAGTAAAAATTCCGGTATCTATGAAGATCAGAACAGGGATCGGCAAGGTCACTGGATTGGATCTGGTGAATAAAGTTAAAGATTTGCCTATTTCCGCGATTATGGTTCATGGCAGAAGCTTTGAGCAGGCATTTAGAGGCGAGGCTGATTTAGAGGCCATTAAACGCATAAAACAGGCCTTTAAGGGCATTGTTTTAGCTAATGGGGGTATTTTTACACCTGAACAAGCCAAGGCAATGCTGGCGCAAACAGGAGCTGACGGCATTGGTTTGGCTCAGGGGGTATTAGGCAAGCCGTGGCTGTTTAAACAAATTAAGGAATACTTAAAGAAGGGTAAATATAAGGAATTTAGTTTTGCTCAAATAAAAAAAGTCGCTTTAGAACACGCGGCTTTGAATTATAAATTAAAAGGTAAGACAGGGATTTTGGAAATGCGCAAGCATCTGGCTTGGTATTTTAAAGGATTTCCTGGAGCTTTAGATTTGAGAAAAAAATTGGTGCAGGTGGAGACGGTAAATGATATTAAGATAATTTTGGGAAAATAAAAAACCCTGACTTTTGTCATTCTGAGTGTAACGAAGAATCGGTGAAGTCACAGATCCTTCGCTTTGCTCAGGATGACAGTGACCGGACAAAAGTCAGGGTTTTTTTATTTTAAATCCATTTTTTATAGCGGAAGTATAGATACATGCTGACGGAGGCGACAGCCATCAATGAAAGGATTTCCCAAAATCCAATTTGATCATTGATAAACGGCATTTTCACCACATTCATGCCGAAAATAGCTGCCATTAAAGTCAAGGGAAAAACAATGACTGAAACAATGGTTAAAGTCCTCATGATGTCGTTTAATTTAAAAGTTACCAGGGCATTATTGGTGTCTTCAAGCGCATCAATGGTTTCTTGATAATTTTTTAATGTGTTCCAGATATCCTGAATATAATCAATCAGATCGTGGTAAAAATATTTCATTTCATTTTCATCAGCGTGATTCCTGATTTTTTGTTCAATAATTTTATTGATAATCATCTGATGGCTTTGCATGATTTTGCGGAAATAGACGATATTGCGTTTAATGACCAGAATTTCCTGAACCATTTCGCGCTCCTTATGGCTGAATATGTTTTTTTCAATATTATTGATATCCAGGCTTAAATGATCCAGCATGGGAAAAAGTTTCTGATATAAACGATCCAGGATTTCCTGTAATAATAATATAGAAGTGTCGTTTAAGTAAGTCTGTCTTTCATTGGCGTCTTTTTCGCAGATGCCAAAGAAATTCATCAGGGCTTCCAGCTGATTATAATGCAAGGTGATCAGATGGTCGTTGGTTATATAAATATCCAGCTCGGCCGGAGTAATTTCCCTGGTTTTGCGGTTATAGACCGGAAAAATTATAACCATGAAAATATAGTTCGGCCTGACCAGCAGTTTGGGACGCTGGGCATGCTTATGAGCCAGAGAATCGATCAGATCTTCTTCGTCAAATTTAAATTTTTTTCTTAAATAATCAATTTCTTTTTCCGAAGCATTGGTAATATCCAGCCAGGATAATTCCGAGGTTTTAATAATTTTTGATTGAGACATGTAAATTTGGTTAGTTTTTGTTTGAATATATTATAACAGGAAATTGGGAATTAGGGAATTGGGCATTAGGAATTAGGACTTGGATAAATGTTTGTTTATTTAATAAATATACCAATATTTAGTACCCTAATGCCTAATCACCTAATTCCTATACGCAGTAATTTGGCTAGTTTTCGTTTTTATGGTATATTTTAAGTAGCCAAATTAAAGCTAATTTTTGATTTTAAGTGTTTATGCCGCAGAAAATTCAGGATATTACTCCTAACGCAGAAAAACCCCAAAATATACCTCAGCCAGAAGCTCATATCCAGCCGGAAATGCCTGGCCAGGTTGAAATTGAAACAAAAACTGGGGTTGAGGCCATGCCGTCATTGCCTAGTGAAGGGCAGGTGGCAGAAGAAAAGATCGGTGAATTTACTCCTGCGCCCGCGCCCATCACAGTTACTCCACCCTTGGCAGTGAAAAGTCCGACTCTGGAAAAAATTGAGAATATATTGCAGGAAGATTTGCAGGATATTTATTTTCAGATGCCGCCGAAAAAACAGGCGGAATTCCGCGAGGTCGGTGAAGAGACCGCTACCAGGATTGATAAAATGATGCGGGGGGTAAAAGTTCAGGTAAAAAAAGTATTAGAACTGATAATCAGCTGGCTCAAGATAATCCCCGGATTGAACAGATACTTTTTGGAGCAGGAGGCCAAAATAAAAGCTGATGAAATATTAAAACTCAAACAAGGTCAAAAACAATCCACTTCGGGCTGGGATAAAAATAAAATTTAGGATGGCTGAAACACGAATTTATTATCACTAATCGCACGAATATAATCAAATTAGTGCTTATTCGTGTAAAAAATTAGTGTTTCAGTATTAATATAAAAATAAAATAGCTGGCTAGGGCGGCTTTGCTCAAGGCCAATAAAAATAAAATGCCGGATTACTCTCAACAATTAGATTTGTTCAGTTTAACAGGCCCGGAACTTTGGGTGGTTTGGGGTATTGTTTTAGTACTCATTGTTTTTGCGCTGATGTTTTTATTTTTCATTATTACCAGAATTACCCGGCTGTTTTTTAAAAAAGCCGCGACTTTTAAACAAACCGTATTTTTAGTTACCGTGCCCAGATATAAAACCGTAGAACAGGGGCAGACCAGCCAACAGCCAAAATCACAGCAGGAACTGGCGGAAAAAATTTCCAAAATGGAAGCATTTTTTGCCAATATCGCGGGATTACCGTCTCAAAAAGGACTAAAATATCAGTTTATGCCGCGTAATGATCATTTTTCCTTTGAAATCGTGATGAAAGATAAGCTGATATATTTTTATGTGGTTGCGCCCAATAACTGGCGGGATTATATTGAACAGCAGGTTACGGCTCAATTTTCCGAAGCTATGGTTGAAGAAGTTGAAGATTATAATATTTTCAGACCCCGGGGAGTCGTTACCGGTTCCATGTTGAAATTTCAAAAGGAATATATTTTTCCCATTAAAACATATAAGAAACTGGAGACTGATTCATTGAATTCCTTAACTAACGCTTTGAGCAAACTGGATAAGGATGCCGGCGCCGCGATTCAGTTTATCGTACGTTCAGCGCGACCCGAATGGCATAAATGGGGACAACAAACAGCTTTTGAAGCTCATCAGGGTAAAAAATTAGGCGATGCCATCAATAGGGCCCGCAAAGGTTTTTCTTTGGAAAAGTTCAATGATGTATTAAAAGACGCAGGCCTGATCAGCAGTAAAAAACCGGAAGGTCAGGAACCGCCAAAAAATTATCAGCTCTCCGATTATGAAAAAGAAACAATCAAAGCCATTGAAGAAAAGGCGGCCAAAGGCGGCGTGGAAGTAAATGTTCGTGTCGTGGTTTCAGCTCCGAATCAACAGCAGGCTGATGAATATCTGGAAAATATTTTAAACAGTTTTAGCCAGTTTAATATTTATGAGTATGGCAATGCTTTTAAGCGCTATAAAAGAAATAAAAATAAGTTAATCTCTGATTTTATTTTTCGCGAGTTTGATGAATCAGCAAAAATGATCATGAATACTGAAGAAATAACTTCGATATTTCATTTTCCTTCCGGACATGTGGAAACTCCGAATATTCTCTGGTTGGCAGCTAAAAAAATTGCTCCGCCGGCTGAATTGCCGTTGGAAGGCTGTCTGATCGGCTATAATGATTTTCGTAATATTTATCGTGATATATATTTGACAGATGAAGATAGGCGCCGTCATGTATACATCATCGGTCAAACCGGTACCGGTAAATCTCAAATGCAGATTAATATGGTTATTCAGGATATTGCCAAGGGCAAGGGGCTGTGTTTTATAGATCCTCACGGTGATACGATTGACAATATTTTGGAATTTATACCTAAAGAACGGGCTGAAGATGTTATTATTTTTGATCCTTCCGATATAGAACGTCCGGTTGCTTTGAATATGATGGAATTTGAACGTCCGGAACAAAAAGGTTTGGTTATTAATGAAATGATGAATATTTTTGATAAACTGTATGATTTGAAATCAACAGGCGGTCCTATTTTTGAACAGTATATGAGGAATACGATGCTTTTGATGATGGAAGATCCTGAATCAGGTTCTACCTTGCTGGAAGTCTCCAAAGTATTGTCCGACTCTGATTTTAGAAAATATAAATTAACCAAAACTAAGACCCAGGTAGTTAAAGACTTTTGGGAAAAAGAAGCGGAAAAAGCCGGGGGCGAGGCGTCCTTGGCCAATATGGTGCCCTATATTACTTCCAAACTGACTTCTTTCATTGCCAATGATATAATGCGTCCCATTGTTTCCCAGCAAAAAAGCGCTTTTAGCTTCAGGGAAGCCATGGATCAGCGAAAAATTATTTTAGTTAAATTATCTAAGGGGTTAATCGGTGAAATTAATGCTAATTTACTGGGTATGGTTATTGTGGGTAAAATTTTACTGGCGGCTTTATCGCGAGTAGATCAGCCGGAAAATGAAAGAAAAGATTTTTATCTTTATATTGATGAGTTTCAAAACTTTTTAACCGAAGGTATTCAGGTGATTTTATCTGAAGCCAGAAAATACCGCTTGTGCCTGACCATTGCTCACCAGTTCATCGGGCAATTGGTGAAAAATAATGACACCAAGTTTAAAGACGCGATTTTCGGCAACGTCGGTACCATGATGGTCTTTCGTGTCGGCGTGGAAGACGCGGAACTTTTTGCCAAGCAATTTACACCGGTAATCAACCAATTCGATGTTATGAATGTCCCGAATTTTCTGGGTTATATCAAGGCGCTGATAAACGGTAAAACCGTTGATCCGTTCAGCTTTCATATTACTGCGTTTGAGAAACGTCCCCAGGCCAATAAACAGATGGCCGCCGCGATTAAAGAATTATCACGCTTGAAATACGGCCGCGATAGAAATATCGTAGAAGCGGAAATTATTGAAAGAACACGTACTGCCGGAGCTCAGAATGCGACAGAAGCGGCAACAGAAGATGATTTCTTCGCATAATGTTACTAATCTACGAATTGGCTTCGAATCTACTAATTCGTAAAGCCACTTTAGTTGAAATTACAGTAAGTAAATATACTAAAAGTAATTAGCGTGGAAAAATTAGTAGATTAGTAGCAATTTAAACTTAATCAACCAAATAACCTTAAATCGTAATACTAAAATACTATAATCTAACATCTAGTAAGGCCTCCTTCGCTTACCCCTTGTTTTTATGGGGGCGAAGTATTGTCAGAGCAAACGAAGCTACGGAGGCCATAGGGTCAAATTATTAAGTAAAACTTCAAAAAATAAGAGAATTACAACCTATGAAAAACAAAAACCAAGATACAGACGCGATTTTTATTACCAAAAGTAAGTTTTTATTATTACGGAAGATATTGCAGAACGTTCATGAAAATTTGGGCAAGGTGATTCAAATTTTAGAATCAGAACCGGAAAATTTTGACGGTTTTGACGATTCTTTAAGCGGAATTTCCCAGTCTCTTGGTGAAATCAGTCGTGATTTAGATGTGTCCGGGGCGGAAAGGGTGATTGAAGGCGTTTTTGACGGAGAAAAAATGATTGCCAATGACGGGCAGGAATATGCCATTCCGGCGAATTATGCCTCCAAGTCAAAATTGGTTGAAGGCGACATTTTAAAATTATCTATAAATAAACGCGGCGACTTTTTATATAAGCAAATCGGGCCGGTGGAACGCAAAAAGATTATCGGCACTTTGGGTATTGATAAAAGCGGAGATTTTTTCGTGGCAGCTGATAAGAAAAAATGGAAAGTTATTTCGGCCAGCGTTACTTATTTCAAAGGACAGCCCGGAGATGAGGTCGTGATTTTAGTGCCCCAAGACGCCACCAGTAAATGGGCGGCAGTGGAGAATGTGGTTAAGAAATAGGAATTGGGAATTAGGAATTAGATATTGGAATATTTTATATATGAAACCCCGGGGAACTGGGGTTTTTTGGTACTTGATTTTGAAACACTAATTTTTTTACACGAATAACACGAATACGTAAACTTAAAGAAGTTGGTGTTTTCGCTCTTGCTTTTATCTCAAACTTCGCTTAAAATGGAGTTATGTCATTAGCATTATATCGAAAATACAGGCCGCAGAAATGGGAGGAGCTGACCGGCCAGAACCATATTAAGGTTACTTTGCAGCATGAAATTGAATCAGGCAAGGTTAGCCATGCTTATCTTTTTACTGGTCCGCGGGGAATCGGCAAAACTACCACGGCCAGGCTTTTGGCCAAATCAATAAATTGTGCCAACCGTAAAGAGGGAACAAGCGAACCCTGCAATAAGTGTGATTCTTGTCTGGAATTAACAATTGGTAATGATTTGGATATTATGGAAATTGACGCGGCAACGCATACCCAGGTAGATAATGTCAGGGAAAATATTATTGCCAACGCGCGCTTTACGCCGGTGAAAAGGAAATTTAAAGTTTTTATCATCGATGAAGTCCACATGCTGTCAATTTCGGCTTTCAATGCTTTACTGAAAATTCTGGAAGAACCGCCGGCTCACGCCATTTTTATTTTGGCAACAACAGAAATTCATAAAGTGCCTGCCACCATTATTTCCCGTTGCCAGCGCTTTGATTATAAAAAAGTTAACATGGATGATCTTTTAAAACGATTGTCCTGGATTTGTCAGCAGGAAGGCGTGAAAGTCAGCAAAGATGTTTTGACTGATGTTGCCCGCCATAGCGAAGGTTCTTTGCGCGACGCGGAAAGTCTGCTGGGCCAGATTTTAGCTCTGGGTGAAAAGGAAATTACCAGCGAAGAAGCCAGCCTGGTTTTGCCTCATTCCAATTATAATTTGGTTTTAGATTTGGTTAATCAGCTGGTGTATAAAAATATTGAAACCAGCATTACCTTGATTAATAAACTGGCTGATGAGGGAGTTGATTTGGTTAAATTTAATGATGACATGGTGGAATTTTTGCGTAAAATTATGCTGGGTAAAATCAGCGGCGGATTAAAATCCTTTGCCTTTGACTTGGATGATGCCATGGAAAAGGCTATTTTAGAATTAAGCAAGAAATTTGAGATTAATGATTTATTGCGTTTAATAAACTTGTTTGTGAGTAAAAAACTTGAAATAAAATCGGCTGTTATCCCACAATTACCTTTGGAAATCGCGATTATTGAATATTGTCAGCCAGAAGGTTCGGCGCCGAAAGGATTTGATGACAAGGGAACTGGATCCGGATCAGGCGGGGGAGGCGGTGGCAAAGAGAAAGTGTCCTCCTACGCTTCTACGGCAACTCCGACGATCGCGAAAGTAACGGGGAACAATAAAGCTACGGAGTACAAGACAAACGAAGGTAATGTGAGTGGCGTAAATAGCGCCACTTTAAAAAATGAAAATTCTACGGTTAATCCCAAAAATATTAAAAAGATAGAGACAACTCTTGACGAAATCAAATCCAAGTGGCATAATTTTTTAGTAAAGCTGCAGGATTCCAACGCGTCACTGGTTTTTATTTTAAAAGTTGCGGAACCTTTGGAACTAAATGATAATATTTTGAAAATCGGCTTTAAGTATGCTTTCCATCGTCAACGTGTGCGACAGGCCAAAATTCAGGAAACGATTGAAAAAGCAATGCAGGAGTTTTTCGGGGAAGAAATTCATATTGAGACCAGTTTATTGCCCCAGGATTATGAAAGTGAAATAATCAAACAGGAAACGCAGCATGATGAGGTGGAATTAATTGAGGAATTGCCGCAGGGGCAGGTTCTTGATCAGCAGGCTTTGATCGATACACTGGTAAAAACGTTTAATGGGAAGGTAGTGGATTAGTTTACGTTATTCGTGATTCGGTATCGTTGGGCGTTACGTTAATCGGTTATCGTAAAACGAAACGTAAAACGAAAAAATATTCAGGAATCGTCTTGTGGTGAGATAAAAATCAATAGTTTGTAGGCAAAACTCGGGGATCGTCTAACGGTAGGACAACAGGTTCTGGACCTGTTTATCGGGGTTCGAGTCCCTGTCCCCGAGCTTTGCTTATAAAGAAAAAGAGCTTCCCGCGTCGCGGGGAGCTCTTTGGTTTTTACTTTAGTTCCAGGAGCAGCTTTTTCTTTAAGCTGTTGAATTGGGAACCAGGATATGCATTTTGTACAGCTTCCTTGAAAAGGTCGCTGTAAAAAGGCGCGGGATTTACTTCAATGTCGTGATATTCCTTGTGACCACGACAGAATTTGGCAATCAGCTTGATCCTTTCGAAAAGGAGCTGATTGGTTTGTTTGGCGTTAAAGCCAAGCTGTTGGTAAAAATTTCGCATGCGTTCGAAAATAACCGGACCATGGATCGTATCCATGAGTTTCCACATTTTTACCCAGCCGGAAAGGGGGACTAGAAGGACAAAAACATCCACGCTGACATCTTCCATCTCTAAAATCCGGTGGGATTTTTTGAGATTTTTCAGGAAAAAGTCGCGGATTTTCTTGTCTTCGCACATGATTTTCAAAAGCAGATAGCCAGGCAGCTTGTCCCATTTGGGAAGCAGCATGGTTTGCTGATTCTGGGCGAAAATATCAGCGATGATTTCGCTGCGGAAATCACTTTCCAGCACTCCCTCGAATGTTTGCTGACTGATTTTGCGCCAGTCCAGCTTTTGCTGCCAGGGAATATCTTCGATCTTGATAACGTCAGTCAGATTTTCCCCGGTAAGCTTTTCCGGCTCTTCAAAGATTAGGTCGAGAATAGCCAATCTTGCTGAAGCATCATTCGTTTCATACAAAGCTGTTATCAGCGACCAGACTGTGCCGTTGCTGATTTCTTTGGCAGCTTTTTTGGCTGAATCATAGACGAACTTTGAAGTGTTGTCAGCATCTGCCATGATATACAGATCGCTGAGAAACTGATCATATAGTTTTTTCTCACCTTTGTGACTCAGAATGTTTTGGTAGAAGCTGATTGTCTTGAGGAAGAGCGTGATTTGCTCCTGATGCCAAGCCTGAAGCTCAGCAGGGATTTCTTGCAGGTTTTGCAATTTGTCCTGCAACTTTTCTGCGATTTTTTCATCGCTCAGCAGCTGGATGATCTGGACCAGTTCCTCAATATTCAATGGTGCTTTGGGAATATCACTGACCAGGAGTGATATGTAATATGTATCCAGCATAATTGCCGGCTTATTTGCATCCATTTTATATACCCCGGTTTTACCTGACTGGGGATTTTTTGGATCAAATTCCTGCCGGAAAAAATTGAATAGCCGGTGGCGTCTTTCAAAAGCTGCGGATTCCTCTTTTAGCTTTTGGAATTCTTCCAGGCCTTCCCATTCTCGCTGAGGATCAGAAAGTAGTCGCTCGGAAATTTCCTTGTGCCAATCCTTGGCGCCTTTTGTATCATCAGTAACCCATTCGTTATCCTCATGGATTTTGATTTCAGCCAGGCCGGAAATTTTTATCCAGCCAGCCTGGAAAATATCCATCAGGCTTTTGGTCCGTAGAATCTGTACTGCTTTGTCCGGGTCACTATCAGAAAGCAAATGCAATCCGAAATTGATAATGCCCAAGACGCAGTAAGAGGCGTGAATCAGATGAATTTCCAAGGTTACTTTGTAGTATTTCTTGGCAAATTCATAGGTCATACCCGCTCCGTCCTTTTTCATCTTTTGTAAAAAAGAGCCCTCAAACGATCCACGTTCGAGGGCTTGAAAAAGGAGTAAGCGGGTATCTTTGCGGACAATTGCTGTACCCGCCATGATTTGCTCCCTTCGGTTATTCTTTCTTCTTTACCTCGAACATGCTGACGTATTCTTCTTCTTTGCCATCCTTGGTTTCGGCCATTGCTTCCTGAGCAGCGGCGCGTAAGTCAAGGATATGATCCATGACAGTATGCCATGTTTCATTGCGTTGACTCTGAATGCTAATGAAGTTCTGAATGCGTTCAGCCAGTTCAGGCATTACGTCATCAATGACGTTCATCAGATCATTGACCAGTTCCTGATAGCCAGAGTCTCTGCAGGTAATTGTTTTCAATCCCAGCAGAATTTTTGCCCCGGCTTCGACGATTTCAGCTTCATCAGCCAGATCATCAGCGTCGCCGTCGAACGGATCTTCTTCTTCATCTTCATCTTCTTCATCCAGAATTTCTTCACCGATGAAAGGAAAACAAAGATAGAAAAATGAATTTTCATTGGCAGCCAGTGTCTGAAGCACTGCTTTTTGCCGTTCCGGATCATCAGTACTGCAGATGATGGAAGTCAGCAAAACCAGTGCATCATATTGGAGCTTAAAAATGTTTTCATTTAAAACATTTTCCCAGTCCAGCGGATCCATGACCAGCATGGCTGTCAGTTTTTGCGGATCAGCCAACCAGGCGGAAATCGCAGGGACACTGACGTCGTGGTCCTTGAGAATCTGCCCGAGTTCAATCGGATTCAGACCTTCAAGAATCTGTATCGCTGCTTGATCACCTTCAACGTGGGCGATGGCAGCCAAAGCCGAATCAGCGTGTTTGCCGGAAGTTCCCGCCAGCTCTTTAACAGCCAGCGTTCTCTCAGGCAAATCCAATTTAACGAGTTCATCACTCTTCTCTGTATTCATCGTCAGTTTCTTCTCCTTCCACGAGTTCGTCAACCGCGGTGACGGGTGTTTCTTTGTCTTTGGTAATTTCCGAACGTTCAAACGAGGAGCCATCGGCTCTGACCACTTTATCAGTGTGATTAAGTAAAAAAGCCGTCACAACGACTTGTTTTGCCAAGTCGTCATCAAACTCTCTGATTTCGTTGACAAAGCTGACAGCCGGCTTTTTGATTTGAATGTCGTCCCAGGAAGGCAGTTCGCCATCGCAGAGACATAGAAAGCAGTCTTTTTCATTTGTAAATTTGACCATGCCAAATATGGCCAGAGCCAAATAATACTTGGTTTCCAGAGATTCCCTGATCTTGCCGGTTAAACCTGTAAGAAAACTTTGGCATGTTTCCCGAAGATTTTTGGGATCATCGGGATCATAGTAGCTATCGAAAACTTCAATAGCTTCCTGAAACATACCTTCCAATTCTATCGGAATCTGAATTTCCATGTTCTTAGCCCCTTTTTGATTTCAACCCTTGGTTCATTAATGTATCCCAGAAAACGCTTAAAAACGTTTTGGGCTTGTCAGTCACGGCGCTTTTTTTGCCCTGGTCATACTCGTAGCGTGCAGAAGGATCAGCCAGGATTTCGTATGCTTTTTGAACGGCGATAAATTTTTCTCTGGCACTGGGATCAGGATTTCTATCCGGATGAAATTGCCGAACCAAGTCACGATAAGCTTTTTTGATTTCGGGCAGGGAAGCGGACTTACTGACACCTAAAATTTCATATAAATCAATGTTTCTGTCCATTTATTATGCTCCTTTCAAGGTACAATTTAGATTTTCGAATCTTAGCAGTATTTTTTCGTTTTGTCAAGTGCTTTTATGTTTTAAATAATGAAGATTTAAAATGAATTTTTGCTATGATTCCGGGCAATTGCTATAATTCATGCTGAAATAAAGACAGGAATATAAATGTATCTAATGTATATATAAATATGCCCCATCCTGAATTAAAGGATGAACAATTGGTATTAATAATCAGGGAAAAAGACAAGGAATTGTACAGCGAATTGATGCAACGTTATCAGACCAAACTCATCCATTATTTGCGTAAATTCATTAAAAGTAATGATGAACTTGAAGATGTCCTTCAGGAGGTTTTTATTAAGGTCTATCGCAATATTTTTGACTTTGACGCCGATAAAAAATTCTCACCCTGGATCTATCGTATTGCCCATAATGAAGCCATTAACTATCTGAAAAAACATAGTAAAGACGGAATTTCACTTGAGGATCAGGAATGGGAAATAGTTGATAAAAAAATAGATATCAAAGAAGATGTGGAAAATAAATTATTAAAGCCCAAAATTGAGCAGGGTTTAGCGGTCCTTAAAGATAAATACAGGGAGCCTTTAATTTTATATTTTTTTGAACAAAAAACTTATGAAGAAATTAGCGATATTATGCGTCTGCCTGTAAATACGGTCGGCACTCTGATTGCGCGCGGTAAAATTAAGCTTAAACAATATTTGCAAAAGGAATTATATGACAAATTTCCCAAATAAAATTGAAGATGAAATCATGGGGCAGATTTCCAAGGGGCAGCTGAAACCACGTTCCAGATATATTTTTCTGGCTGAAAAATTGGGCCTGGGCAGCGCTTTTGTTTTAAGCGCACTTTTAGCTGTGCTCTTTTTTAATCTGGCTTTGTTTTATCTTAAAGCTTCTGACGATCTTGTCTATTTGAGTTTTGGCAGCAAAGGGATTTTTGCTTTTCTAGAATCTTTTCCGTATTTATTGGTAATTACTTTAATTCTTTTGGTTTTTGCAGCCGGGTTTATCATTAAAAAAAGTGAAATTTTTTATCATCAATCTTTCGGCTTTTTAGCGCTGACATTAGTCGGTTTTATTATTGTTTTCGGTTTTTTTCTGACTTATACGAATATTGCCGAGCAAATTGAACAAAAAACTTTTGAGCAGCATCCGGTAGGTATTGTTTTCCGTCCTTTTTTTACACGTGTGAGAATTGAAAGAAACCAAGGCATTGCCGGGCGCATTATTGAAACCGGAGATCAACTGATTAATCTGCAAACGCCACTTAGAATTGTGATTGTTGATATTAGCAATTTAGAAACACTGCCACCTCAACCTTTGACTCAGGGCATGTTTATATTGGCTATTGGTCATAAAATAGGCGATAATTTTATTGCTACTAATATACGTGTAACTGATGATGATGAAATCCCTATGATTAGGCGAAGTATTCATCGATTATTCGATCCTTTGCCTGAACCGCCTCGGCCCTTGGAAGAAATGGGTAATTAAGGTTTATATATAAAAGTCGTCTCTAACTAAGAGATGACTTTTTATTTTGAAATATTATTTTGAATCGTTTTGTATAAATAGCAGCTAAACCTTTTAGCGATTGCAATCAAATATATAGGCGTGGTTTAAATAAAGAAAAGATTTAATTTACTAACCAATTGTATTATGAGTAAAAAAATTACGTTAATTATTCCTACCATGGCAATTGCAGCTATTTTGGCGGCTGGTACTGCGCAGGCATATGGCGGCTTTGGTTTCGGTCATAAAAATATTGATCCGGCCACTGCAGCGATCAATTTCGAAGCTCAAATGACTGACCAGGCAAACCTTCTGGGAATCAGTGTCGATGAGATGAAAGCTGATTGGGCTGCCGGTAAAACTTTATCTGATATTGCCAAAGAAAAAGGCATTACCCAGGATCAGCTTAAAGTTAAAATGCAAGCTCAACGTGAAGCAGAACAAAAGGTGTGGCTGCAAAATCTGGTTGCTCAGGGTAAAATAACCCAGGCGCAGGCCGATTCCAGGCTAAAAGCCATGCAGGATAAAGCGGCTTTGATGAAAAATAAGAAGGCCCTTAAAGGAGGCGGGAAATTTAATCACGAAAGTTTTTAGGATTACTATTCTTAGCTAATTATTAATATATTGAGAATGAAGTGAGAATTTTAGGACACCCGCTCTATACTTAATGGGACGGGGTTCTAAAATAATGCGCTTGCCGTTAAACCCACCTAATGCTTAAAACCCCCATTAAGCAGCGGCAATGATATTAGTGCATGGAAGACTTGAGGGCGGGGTTTTTTTATGCCTCGCCCTTGTAGTCTGTAAACAGAAGTTGATACTTTAGGGAAAATCTTATATAATTAAAGAAATGATAAAAGATAATGACCTTAATTTAATTACTCAATATCTGCAAGGCGATGAGAAATCGCTTCAAATTTTAATTGGCAATAATCTCAAACTAGTATATAGTTTTGTTTATCATTATGTGGGTAATAGCGCGGATGCGGAAGATATTACCCAGACTGTTTGGGTGCAGGTTTGGAGAAATTTGAAAAAATTCGATCAGCAAAAAAGCTTTAAAACTTGGGTGTTGAGTATTACCAAAAATGCCTGCCTGGATTTTTTGAAAAAGAAAAAAAATTTACCTTTTTCATCCTTCGAAAAAGAAAATGGGAAAAATTTTGTCTTAGACACGATTCGAGATTCATCCCCGCTCCCAGCTGAACAGTATGAACAAACAACTTTGGCATTTAGGCTCAATGCCGCCATCAATAAGCTTTCCGATAAATATAGCAAAGTGTTAAGGCAGCATTTTTTTAGCCAATCTACATTTCAGGAAATTGCCGTATCAACAGGGGAGTCATTAAATACTGTAAAAAGCCGTTACCGCCGAGCATTACTGGTATTGCGTAAAATATTAGTTGAAAAACAATAATTGGATTTAAAACCCCAGTTTTTAATGTGGGATGCACCAAAAGGCATCTTTTTTTCGTATATATAGTTAGAACTCCAATATGTCTAAAAAATTAATACAATTTGACCTGATTGAACCGCCGGCAGAGCTTATGGGTAAGATTATTAATAGAATTGCCGAAGAACATCGCTTGATTCCGATCAAACAACGTATTTTTTTATTTTCTGTCGGGTTGGCCGGTTCAGTAATAGGTTTTTTCCCGGCTTTCAAAATGCTTAAGTCCGGATTTGCAGAATCTGGATTTTTACAATTTTTTTCATTAATATTTTCCGATGCCGGAATTTTGCTTGCCAATTGGCAAAATTTTGTTTCATCTTTATTGGAGACTTTGCCGGTGATGAGTCTTGTCATATTTTTAGCAGTGATATTCCTTGTTCTGGAATTTTTGAAACTGCTAAGCAGGGATATAAAAACTATGTTTAATAAATTAAATATTAATATGAAACTAAATTTATGGACTTAAATAAAATTTTTCAATCCAATACTTTCAGGGGCGCGATTTTAGGAATCGGCGCGGTTATTATTTTATTGCTGGTTTTTAAGACAGGCATGATTATCGGCACTAAAAAGGCGGATTTTTCCTGCCGTTGGAGCGATAATTATCACCGTAATTTTGGCGGACCCAGAGGCGGTTTTATGCCGGGCTTAGGCGATCGTGATTTCATTGAATCAAACGGCACCTTCGGACAGATTATTAAAATTGACGGTACAAACTTGGTTATTAAAGGCCGTAATGACGTAGAAAAAGTCGTTATTGTTGATAATAATACCGTTATCAATCGATTTAATGACACTGTTAAATTAACAGAGTTGAAAATTGATGATGATATTGTAGTAATCGGTGAGCCAAATCAGCAGGGGCAAATTGTGGCCAAATTGATCAGAATAATGCCTACACCGCAGGCTGATCAAGATGCCGCACCGCTAGGAATGCCATCATCACTGCCAGTTCAGCCGGAGAATAACGCTAATCCCGGTAATTTTGTGCCATCAGTTAACAAATAATTCGTTAATAATATAAATATGATCGGTAAGATTTTTAAGTTTATAAGCAAACATAAGGTTATTTTTGGTTTGATTTTAATTGCGCTTGTAGTCGGAGGATACTTCGGATATAAAGCAATGAACGCCACTAAAACCGAAACCCGCTATGTCTTAGCCAAAGTCGAAAAAGGCACGATTATAACTTCGGTAAGCGGCACGGGACAAATTTCCGTAACTGATCAGGTGAATATTACTCCTAAAGCCTCCGGGACTTTGACGGCTGTTTATATTAAAGCCGGACAAGAAGTAAAAAGCGGCGCATTGATTGCGCAGATAAATGCTTCAGACGCCTATAAAGCAGTCAGAGATGCTAAAGCTAACCTGGATAGCGCCAAATTAAGTCTGGAAAAATTGCAAAAGCCGGTAGATCCCTTAACAATTTTGCAGGCGCAAAATTCCTTGCTTTCCGCTCAGGAAGCGAAAGCCAAAGCAGAAGATGATTTGGCTAAAGCCTATGATGACGGATTTAATACAGTGGCCAATGCTTTTTTGGATTTGCCGTCTACTATTACGGGATTAGATCAGATACTTTATGGAACGGATCTGGGCGGCGGGGGGCAGTGGAATATTGATTATTATTCTAATGCCGTACCGTTTAATGCCGCTAAAATTTTTGAGTTTAAAGAATTAACCGCTGACGGATATAAATTAGCGCGGGCTGATTTTGATAAAAATTTACTGGATTACAAAACAGCCAACATAACATCAGATCGGGCGGTAATTGAAGCTTTGATTTTGGAAACCTATCAGACGATCAAGGATTTTGCCGAGGTCATTAAAAATACCAATAATTACATTGAGTTTTACAAGGATGCTTTAAATAAAGTTAATCAGCAGACTTCACCCAAGGCGGATACTCAATTAGCTACCTTGAATAATTATACCGGGACTATCAATGGCCACATGAGTAATCTGCTGGCGATCAAAACTACTATTCAAAATGATAAAACCACAATTACTACATCTGACAGAACCATTGAAGAAAAAACCGCAACTTTGGCAAACGTAAAAGCCGGGACTGTTGACGCGCTTGATATTAAAGCTCAAGAATTGGCAATAACGCAACGTCAAAATGCGCTTTTGGATGCCCAGCAAACTTTGGCCAATTATACCATGCGGGCTCCATTTGACGGTGTGATTGCCAGTGTAAGCTCTAAAAAAGGAGACACTGTTTCTTCCGGAACAGCAGTGGCCGTCTTAATTACCAAACAAAAGATTGCGAAAATATCCTTAAATGAAGTTGATGTCGCTAAAATTAAAGTGGGACAAAAAGTAACTTTGACCTTTGATGCGATTTCAGATTTGACTATTACCGGTGAGGTGGCTGAGATTGATGCGATCGGAACAGTCAGTCAGGGTGTTGTTACCTATGGGGTTACTATCGGTTTTGATACCCAAGATGAACGGGTTAAGCCGGGCATGAGTGTTTCTGCCTCAATCATTACGGATATTAAACAGGATATTTTGGTAGTGCCGACCGCAGCTATTAAATTTTCAGGCACTACAAGCTATGTCCTGATGCCTAATGAAACATTGGATGCAACGACATCTGTCTCGAGTACCGGAACTTTGTTAGCTACCGCGCCTAAACAACAAACAGTGGAAACGGGAATTTCAGATGATACTTCAACTGAAATAATCAGCGGTCTGCAAGCAGGGGATTTAATTGTGACAAAAACTATAACTTCAGCTGTAACCTCTGCCTCGAGTTCCACAAGTAAAAGTATTTTGCAGAATTTGGGAGGCAGTACTCGTGCAGGCGGCACCGGCATTCCTGTCGGAGGCCCGCGTGATTAAAAAAAATATGATTGAATGTAAAAATATTACGAAAACTTACACCAATGGCGCCGGTGATACCCAGGTTCTGAAAGGTTTGACGTTTACGATTAAAGACGGTGAATTTGTGGCTATTATCGGGCCGTCAGGTTCAGGTAAGTCAACTTTGATGCATATCCTGGGCGCGCTGGATACACCGACAAGCGGTACGTATTTATTGGATCATAAAGACGTAAGTAAATTTGATGATGATGAACTGGCTGATATCAGGAAAAAGAAAATCGGCTTTGTATTTCAGTCGTTCAATTTATTGCCGCGCGCCACTGTTTTACGCAATGTGATGCTGCCTTTGATTTACGCTGATGTGCCCAAAACCAAGCGGGAAGAAATTGCCAAAGATGCCTTGAGAAGGACGGGTTTGGAAGAAACACATTTTTATCATTTATCCAACCAGCTTTCGGGCGGACAAATGCAGCGTGTGGCCATTGCCCGTGCCTTAGTTAATAATCCGACCTTGATTTTAGCCGATGAACCCACTGGTAATTTGGATACAAAAACCGGTGAAATTGTGCTGGAAACTTTCGCCAAATTAAATCGCGAACAAAATCATACGGTAATTTTAATTACCCACGAAAGCGACGTGGCTGAACATGCCGATAGGATTATTCAGATTCGTGACGGATTGATTGTTTCAGACCGAAAGAATGGCCATAAACATTTAAACGATTGTTAAATTATATGAAAACATCTGATTTATTTGAAGAAATCTCATTGGCATTATTGGCCAATAAGGCGCGTTCAGGACTTACCATCCTGGGTATTGTCATTGGAATCGGTTCGGTAATTGCCATGGTTTCCATTGGCCAGGGAGCACAGGGCTCAATCCAGTCAAACATTCAGGCGCTGGGTTCCAATTTAGTATTGGTCATGCCGGGTATGCAAAGAGGGCCGGGCTATCAGGTTAGTCAGGGCCGCGGCTCTTCGCAGAGCCTTAAATTATCTGATGCTAAAGCGATTGCTAATGATATTTCTTTGGCGCAGGCTGTAGCACCGGAACTTTCGGGACGGTATCAGGTTACGGCGAAAGGTACAAATACAAATACTTCTATTGTGGGTACAACTTCAGCTTATCCTGATATTCGCAATGTCCAAATTGACAGCGGTTCGTTTATTTCAGATCAGAACGTTTTGAGTTTATCCCGCGTGGCAGTTTTGGGGCCGACGGTTCGTGATGATCTTTTTGGCGCCGGTACAGAACCGATTGGTCAAACTATCCGCATTAAAAGCACGGATTTTAAAATTATTGGTATTACCGCGGCCAAAGGGGGCAGTGGTTTCAATAACCAGGATGATATGATT
>JAPLYC010000107.1 GCA_026395755.1 Candidatus Parcubacteria bacterium
GAAATGAGTGAAGAGCTTGGCACTGATAAACTGGAAATTATCAGTTTTATAAAAAATTGTTATCGCTACAAGTTTCCCAGAAATAATATCTACTGGAATCACGATAAATTTGTAGGTCAGAAACAAACACTTTTTTTATTAAAATTCATGGGGCAAGATCAGGACATCAAACTAGATCTGCGCGAACATACAGAGTGGCAATGGGTATCAAAAGAACAGATTCTTAACGTTGCGACTCCTAAAAGGCAGGGGATAATCAAAATTGGCTTAAATCAATTTAAACAATACTTATGATAAAAAAACAACAAGTTCGCACCAGATTTGCCCCCAGCCCGACCGGCTCTCTTCATGTCGGTAATTTAAGAACCGCTATTTTAGCCTATATTCTGGCTAAACAACATAAAGGCCAATTCATTCTGCGGATTGAAGATACTGATCGGGAACGCTATATCCAGGGAGCTATGGAAAAATTACTGACCATCCTTCAGGAATTTGGGTTGGAATATGATGAGGGACCTGAATTAAAAAACGGAAAAATTATACAAAAAGGAAAATTTGGGCCATATATTCAATCCTTAAGGCTGGATATTTATAAGGAATACGCACAGGAGTTACTAGAGAACGGACATGCTTATCGTTGCTTTTGTTCCTCTGAAAGACTTACTAAAATGCGAGAAGAACAACAGAAAAATAATCTACCGCCCAAATATGACCGAACTTGCCTCCATTTAACACCTCAGGAAATTCAGAAAAAACTTGATGAAAAACTTCCTTATGTCATCAGAATGAAAATTCCTGACAATCAAACCATTGCTTTTGATGATATAGTCAGAGGACATGTAGAATTTAATTCCAATGATGTTGATGATCAAATTTTAATGAAATCAGATGGCTTTCCGACCTATCAGTTTGCAGTGGTGGTAGATGACCATTTGATGCAAATTTCCCATGTAATCCGCGGTGAAGATTGGGTATCATCCACTCCGAAACATTTGCTTTTATATCAATATTTTGGCTGGGAACCGCCACTTTTTGCTCACATGTCATTATTATTAAACCCGGATCGTACAAAATTAAGCAAACGTAAAGGAGATGTGGCAGCAGAAGACTTTTTAACAAAAGGTTATCTTAAAGAATCCCTGATAAATTTTATCGCTACCATCGGCTGGAGTGAGGAAGCAGGAAGTGAAGAAGAAATTTATTCTTTAAAAGAACTGATTAAAAAATTTGATCTTAGCCGTTTAACCAAGGCCGGCGCTATTTTTAATCTGGAAAAATTAGACTGGTTAAATGCACATTATATAAGGGCTAAATCAATTAAAGAATTAACCGCCCTCTGCTTACCATATTTAAATCAGGTTAAACCGAATATTTCTCGAGAATTAGCAGAAAAAATTGTAACTATCGAACAGGAAAGGTTAAAAAAGCTGGAAGATATCAAACAAAACGCAAGTTTCCTGATAAATGAAGAAATTACTTATCAACCAGAGCTTTTGGTCTGGAAAAAATCAACTCCGTCACAGACCAAAGAAAACTTAGGTAAACTAATTACATTTATCCAGGATTTAAGAAATTCTGATTATAAAACAGCTAAAGGTCTGGAAGAAAAAGTCATTACTTGGATAAAAGAAAATAATTACGGAGTGGGGGATATGCTCTGGCCCATGCGGGTGGCATTATCAGGCCAGCAAAATTCACCTAGCCCCTTTGAAATCGCCTGGGTATTAGGTAAAAAAATCACCTTACAAAGATTAAGCCTAGCGCAATCTAAACTATAATTTTCTATCTTTTTCCTGTTTTTTTTGTTATTTTTATTTGGTCATTTGTCATTATCGGATATTATCCACATAGCCGGCTGATTTTATATAAAATGGCCGGTTTTTGTGTTATAATTAAGTCACATGAAAAAACATCTTAGGAAAACAATTTTTTTCCTAATTTTAGGCGTATTTATTTTATGCGCCGGTTTTTCTATTGCCCAGGATGAACAGCAGAATACTGAATCTTCACTGGAACAAAATAATCCCGAATTGCAGGCTATAAATGCAAAAATTGAAGCCAATAAAATCAGCATAGAAAACCTTAAAAAAGCCGCCGAGGAATACGCGCAAAAAATCGAAGAATATAAAGGCCAGGCTACTGATCTTAAGGATCAATTGGGCTTACTGGACAATCAGATACTCAAAGTTGAACTTGACGCCAAAACTCTGCAAATGCAAATCGATAAAGCCAAACTGGAAATCCAAGCGATGGATTACCAAATTACTACGGAACAGAATGAAATTGAAGGCCAAAAAATAAGTTTGATAGAATTTATCAGGCAAATTGCCCAAAATGATCAAAAATCATATCTGGAAATATTAATACTCAATGATTCTTTCTCGGAATTTTTTAATCAAATAAATTATCTGGAAACCATTCAGGCCGACATCCAAAAAACCGTTGACCGGCTTCAGAATCTGAAACAAAGCATTGAAGTGCGCAAGGCTGATAAAGAAAGGCAAAAGCTGGATCTGGAAAGCTTAAAAACCCAACTTAATGATAAGCAGTCTAAACTTAAAGATGACCAACTATCCAAAGAGATGGTGTTAATGGAGACTAAAACTTCTCAAATTCAATTTCAAAAGATGCTGGCGGATTCACGTCAAAAGCAAAATCAAATCGATGACGATATCAAGAATTTACAGATACAGCTTAAAGATAAAATTCAAAAACTGAAAAAATCAGGTTCCAGCGCGACTAACACCCTGGATTGGCCGGTTGAAGGCCGATATATAACTTCGTATTTTCATGATCCGGAATATCCCTTTCGTTATGTTTATGAACATCCGGCTATAGATATCAGGGCTAAACAAGGATCGCAAATAAGCGCTCCGGCCGATGGCTATGTTGCCAGGGCTAAAGATGCCGGTTTAGGCTATAGCTATATAATTTTAATTCATGACAATGAGTTATCAACTGTTTATGGCCATGTTAGCGCTATCTACGTAAAAGAAGACAGTTACGTAAATAAAGGAGATGTGATTGGCTTGACCGGCGGTATGCCAGGCACTAGAGGCGCCGGTAATATGACGTTAGGTCCTCATTTGCATTTTGAAGTGCGTTTAAACGGCTTGCCGGTAAATCCTTTGGAGTACTTGCCTTGATTATTTCTATTTACTATTTTATTTTTCCGCCAGACGCGGATCCCGCTTTGCGGGATAATTTCTATTATTATGCCTTATATGAATGGATATGAAAAATTTAAAATTTTCCTGATTTATCTTGTAACCAAATACCTGGTTTGGCTGGTAATTGGCGCCGTAATTATCATCTGGTATTTTTTCCCAAATTTAATTGAAACTATCGGCCAAATTATCGTCTTTTGGGCTCCGGCAACTATTTTATTGCTTTCCTTATTTATAGCCTTAACCCTAAATTATTTCAAGCTCAGCAGAGAAAGAGAGCAGGGGAGAACCCAATTTGAAATAATCATTACTGGTTTTGATTTTTTTCTTGTAGATATTATTGTCTATGGGGGCAGTATTTTGATTTTAATGGTAGGCTTTGTTTTAAATCCTCAAAAAGTTGAGCCGGTTAATTTGATTTTTGCCTTAATATTTTTTGTTTTTACCAACTGGCTAAAACAAATATTTTTTAATAAAATCGACAAATGAAAAATAAATACCTTAAATTGATTTTAAAATTAGTTACTTGCTGTTTTCTGATTCTTGGCTTTTTAACTTCCGCTCAAATTGTTTTGGCTAGTCAGCCCAACCTTGATCTGCAGGTGCCGATATTTGGCTATACTAA
>JAPLYC010000048.1 GCA_026395755.1 Candidatus Parcubacteria bacterium
AACCGTATAGTCCGTCAGGAAAGACTGGCCCTGGTGAAGCTATTAAAAACTTTTAAACTTAAAATTAACGCGCTGGCCGGCTTTGATAAGGCCATGATTACCAAAGGCGGCGTTAGCTTGGCTGAAATTGATCCCCAAACCATGCGCTCAAAAATAATTGAGAATTTATTTATCTGCGGAGAGATTTTGGATCTGGACGGTCCGACCGGCGGTTTCAATCTGCAGATTTGCTGGACTACGGGTTATGCGGCAGGTGATATGGTAAAATAATTTTTACCTCCTGTAAAATAGTTTATCGTGATTCGGTATCGGTAAACGTTTCGTTAAACGTTTGACGTATTACGAAACGCCCAACGACGTCGACAAACGAATAACGAATTTTAAATATTATGCTCAAAACAATATCACTCAATAATCAGAACGTAAATTACCATTTAAAGACCAGCCCGCGTTCCCGGAACTTGCGGCTGACGGTTTGCTGTGATGCCAGTGTGGTAGTCAGTAAGCCTCAGGGCTTTAGCGATAAGCTGGTGGAGCGTTTTTTGCAGTTAAAAGCCGGCTGGATTTTAACCAAGCTGGATTATTTTAAAACCCATGTTGTTCCCCAGGTAAAAACCGATCCTAAGGAATACCGGCAGTATAAAAAGGCGGCTTTGCATTTAGCGCGGGAATTTTTAACCGAATACAACCGGTTTTATAATTTTACAATCAATAGCATTAAAATAAAAAATCAAAAGACGCGCTGGGGCAGCTGTTCGCGCCAGGGGAATCTCAATTTCAGTTATCGTCTGGCCTTATTGCCGGATGATCTGGCGCGCTATCTGGTGGTTCATGAATTATGCCATTTGGGAGAAATGAACCATTCATCGCGTTTTTGGGCGCTGGTGGCCCAGACCATTCCTGACTATGTGGTCAAAAGAAAACAATTAAGATTAATTAAATAAAATAAATTTATGAAGAAAATTTTAATTGGAGTTTTAATTACCTGCGCTCTAATTATTATTCTGATTGCGGCTGCGGGAATATACAAATTTAACTTTACCAATGATGATATCCATATTGCCTGCGATACCATGGCGAAACTTTGTCCTGACGGTTCAGCTGTTGGCCGTACCGGACCTAATTGCGAGTTTAGCCCTTGTCCCAATTCAGTGCAGCCAGTCTGCACCCAAGAGGCTAAACTTTGTGGGGATGGTACGTCAGTCAGCCGGGTCGGTCCAAATTGCGAATTTAGCGATTGTCCTCATGAGCCGGGAGATTTGGCAGTTTCTTGCCAGTCAAATAACGGCAATTGGTTAAATGATTATCAGGAATGCGAAAATATCAGTGAGTCATGGTGTAGCCAGTTGGCCGGCTTTTTTAATGGCTGTGAATCAGCCTGCCGCCATGATCCGCAAGCTAAAGTGTGCACCATGCAATGTGTGCCGGTATGTAAGTTCAATTCGGGCTTGTCCGAATCCGATGCTCGATTAATTGCGGAAAGAACTTGTATTAAAGGAGGGGAAGCCTTAAGTTCCGGGACATATAATGAAATAACCAAGACTTGGTGGTTTGACGCCAATTTGAATGCGACCAAAGAAGGCTGTAATCCTGCTTGCGTGGTTAATGAAGCCACTAAAACTGCGGAAATCAATTGGCGCTGTACAGGGCTGATTGTACCGAAAGAATAATTATATGAAAAAACTTTTTATTTTAAGCATTTTAACCTTAACGGCATGTATACTAGCTGCTTGCCAGTCCAATGTTCAAAAACAAACTGATAATCAGTTTGG
>JAPLYC010000106.1 GCA_026395755.1 Candidatus Parcubacteria bacterium
CAGTTTTTCATTACCGACTTTATAACTTTCGACTTTATAGACTTTCAACTTTTCACCTAATAAAACCGCAACCTCCCGGGCAATACCATAATGTGACCATAAATCTGGGCGATTACTCAAAGACTTATTATCAATTTCATAAATCGTATCATCCAAACCCAAAGACTTGGTCAAGGGCTCGCCAATTTTAGCTTTGCTGTCTAAAATTAAAATGCCGGTATGATCTTTGCCCATACCCAGTTCATCTTCAGCGCAAAGCATGCCGCTAGATTCTTCACCGCGAACTTTGGCTTTAGCAATTTCCATGCCATTGGGCAATTTTGTGCCAATGGTTGCCACCGGAACTTTCTGACCAACAGCAATATTTGGCGCGCCACAAACGATATTCAACTTTTCTTTTCCGACATTAACAACTGTCAATTGTAATTTATCGGCATTAGGATGTTTCTTGATTTCTAAAATTTCACCAACAATCACGCCGTTCAAACTAGCGGTCTGATCAGTCATTCCCTCCACTTCCGCGGTAGACATGGTTAATTTAAAACCAAGATCTTTCGCTGACAAAGAGTTTGGTATTTTTACAAAATCGGTAAGCCAATTTTTTGAGATATACATATTTAAATATTATTAATTTTCGCGATAATCGATTTAGAAATTCAGAGGGTCGTTAACGGTGACCCAATCAACCCCCTCTGGTTCTCCCCCTTGTCTAAGGGGGAGACGCGAGAAATTACATCAAACCCTTAAAATTCCTCTGCCTACCGGCAGGTAGGTTGTGTCTCTTCTAAATCCAAAAAGGAATATTCATTAACCCCACGCCCTCCGCGATCTCCCCTACTTACCAAGGAGGGGTTCGGGGGAGGTTCTCGGTGAGATTTTACGATTGTCTAATTTTTTACAAATATAAACTAATTCCTCTAACACAGAATCTACATCTTCAAGTACCTGGTGATTCCAGTACCTTTTTATCGTAATACCACAATCTTTAATGAATTTCTCTCTAATCAAATCTTTTATATGAACATGCTCAAGCGTATGGACATCACCATCCAATTCAAGAGCAAATTTCAATTTCGGACAATAGAAATCAATTATATAGTGACCGACTCCATATTGCCGTCGAAATTTATATCCTAATTTTTCATTTTTCAATTCTACCCAAATTGCAACTTCAGCCGGAGTCATTTTATTTCTCAAAAGCCTTCTTTTCTCTTTATGCAATTTTAAATTAAACAATTGCATTTTTTATTCTAAACCTAAAATTGATTTAAGAATCTAAGGTCCCCGCTTTGCAGCAAGCGTACATCGTCAATATTATATTTAAGCATGACTAATCGCGTTAAACCAAAACCAAAAGCAAAACCCTGATATTTATTGGGATCAACTTTGCCGGCTTTCAAGACATTGGGATGAACCATACCGGCGCCGAAAATTTCCAGCCAGCCGGTTTGCTTGCATAATTTACAGCCTTGGCCATGACATAAAAAGCAAGTAACTTCCCCATTAACTCCCGGCTCTACAAAATGAAAATATTTTGGCCTTAATCTTATTTTTGTGTCCTCGCCGTATAATTTTTGAACCATTGTTTCCAAAACCCCGCACATGTCATTAAAAGAAATATTGGTATCAATCATCAGGCCTTCAGCTGATAAAACGTATGTTCATGACGCACATCAGTCGCTTCATTGCGAAAACAGCGGCCCGGAACAACACACCGTAAAGGCGCGCCATATTTTTGCATGGCTCGCACTTGTACCGGTGAAGTTTGAGTACGCATCAGTAAGTTTTCCGTGCCAAAAACGGATTTGGGATCAATATAAAAAGTATCCTGCATATCG
>JAPLYC010000098.1 GCA_026395755.1 Candidatus Parcubacteria bacterium
GCTTGGATTTCCAGTTTGGCTTTATCGATTTGCATTTGCAGAGTTTTGGCGTCAAGTTCAACTTTGAGTATCTGATTGTCCAGTAAGCCCAATTGATCCTTAAGGTCGGTGGCCTGGCCTTTATATTCTTCTATTTTTTGCGCATATTCCTCGGCGGCTTTTTTAAGGTTTTCTATGCTAATTTTGTTGGCTTCAATTTTTTCATTAATAGCTTGCAATTCGGGATTATTTTGTTCCAGTGAAGATTCAGTATTCTGCTGTTCATCCTGGGCAATTGAAAAACCGGCGCATAAAATAAATACGCCTAAAATTAGGAAAAAAATTGTTTTCCTAAGATGTTTTTTCATGTGATTTAATTATAACACAAAAACCGGCCATATTATATATAATCAGCCGGCTATGTGGATAAGAGATATTAAATCTAAAGACTAAAGTCTAAAGGCTAAATTTAAGAAGATTTTAAGTTGGAAATGGCCATTGAAATTCGCTTTACAGTCGTTTCTTTACCAATAACCCAGGCGATTTCAAAGGGGCTGGGTGAATTTTGCTGGCCTGATAATGCCACTCGCATGGGCCAGAGCATATCCCCCACCCCGTAATTATTTTCTTTTATCCAAGTAATGACTTTTTCTTCCAGACCCTTAGCTGTTTTATAGTCAGAATTTTTTAAATCCTGGATAAATATAATTAGTTTACCTAAGTTTTCTTTGGTCTGTGACAGAGTTGATTTTTTCCAGACCAAAAGCTCCGGCTGATAAGTTATTTCATCATTAATAAGGAAATTTGTGTTTTGATTAATATCTTCAAGTTTTTTTAACCTTTCCTGCTCAATGGCTACTACTTTTTCCGCAAGGTTTTGAGTAATGTCAGGTTTAACTTGTTTTAAGTAAGGCAGGCAGAGTCCGGTTAATTCTTTAACTGTTTTTGCCCGTATATAATGGCTGTTTATCCAGTCTAATTTTTCCAGATTAAAAATAGCGCCAGACTTGGATAAGCGTGTTATATCAAATTTTTTAATTAAATCTTCAAGTGAGTAAATTTCTTGTTCATTACCTGCTTCCTCGTTCCAGCCTATCGTGGCAATGAAATTTATCAAAGCTTCCTTTAGATAGCCCTTTTGCAAAAAATCTTCAACTGCCACATCCCCTTTACGTTTGCTTAATTTGGTACGGTCGGTATTAAGTAATAAAGAAAGATGAGCAAAATACGGTATTTTCCAGTCAAAATATTTATATAGTAGCAGATGTTTTGGCGTGGAAGACAGCCAGTCATCACCGCGGATGACGTGTGAAATTTGCATTAAATGATCATCGACAACTACTGCCAAATGATAAGTCGGGTAACCATCGGATTTAAGCAAAACCTGATCATCGATATCATTAGAATTAAATGAGATATCACCCTTGATTAAATCATTGAAAGTGACTGTTTCATTATCAGGAATTTTCATTCGTATTACATATGGTACTTTTGTATCAAGATTAGCCTGAATTTCTTGTGCTGTTAAATTCCTACAGGTACGGTCATATTTGGGCGGTTGGTTATTTTTTTGCTGTTCTCCCCTCATTGTATCTAAACGTTCCGGGGTGCAAAAACAATAATAAGCATGACCATTGTTTATTAATTCCCTAACATACTTTTGATATATGTCTAAACGTTCTGATTGGATATATGGTCCAAATTTCCCCTTGGTTTCAATTTTTCCGTTTTTCAAAATTGGTCCTTCATCGTAAACAAAGCCCATATTGGCAATAGTTTGCAATAGTGCTTCTTTAGCCCCCGGCAATTCTCTTTTTTTATCAGTATCTTCAATGCGTAATAAAAATTCACCTTTATTTTGTTTTGCAAAAATATAGGCAAAAATCATAATTTCCAAGCCGCCGACATGAAGATATCCGGTCGGGCTAGGGGCAAAACGGGTCCGGACTTGTTTTTTTATCATAGATATTGATTAAATTGATTTAAGCCTATTTTGATGATCCCCTGCCTTTTAGGTGTGGCTACACGAAGTATATCTTCTTTTGATACCCATTGCCATTGATAATGTTCATTAAGATCCAGTTTAATATCCTGATCCTGTCCGGTAAATTTTAATAAAAAAAGGGTTTGTTTTTGACCTACAAATTTATCGTGATTCCAGTAGATATTATTTCTGGGAAACTTGTAGCGATAACAATTTTTTATAAAACTGATAATTTCCAGTTTATCAGTGCCAAGCTCTTCACTCATTTCTCTCATTATGGCAGATTCTAGCTGTTTCTTTGTTTCAGCATGTTTAGAGCCACCCTGAGGCAATTTCCATTCGTCGGTCCTGGTTTGTTTTGCCAACAGAATTTTTTTTTGGTCATTAATAATAAAGGCAGCAACATTTTTGCGGTAAATAAATTCATTGCAAAAACGCCAGTAGATACAGGCTAATGGAAATATAATAACAGCTTTTAGTATTCTTTTCCAGCGCCATGGTTCCTGGATTAATCGCCAGAGCCATTCCAGACCCAATTTGCGCCATGATTGGGGGGCTCGTTTAATTTGTTCAGCTAAAAAATCAATTGTACCTCCTACGCCAATCATTAATTTTGCATTAAGTTTACCCAGATTTTCAGTCATAAAAAATTCCTGTTTAGGCGCTCCTAAGCAAGTAAAAATTATATCGGGATTTATTGCGTTTATTTGCTCAATTAAATTAGTTTGATCACTGACGCCCCGATTATTAAAAGTACCGCCATTTAAATAATTTAATTTTAATTTGGGATATTTATAGCTGCATAAAGAAATTGTTCTATCTCCTACTTCCTGCAAACCACCTAAGATTAATATTGAGTATTTTTCTTGTTCGGCTAATTTTATTATTTCTAAACAAAGATCAATGCCGGTAGTAATATTATTCAATTTATTACCTAAAATTTTAGCGCCTAGTTTTAACCCGACACCATCAGGGATGGATAAAAATGAGTTCTGATGAATTCTGCGATAAATTTTATTATTAAAACTTAGAAGACAAATTTCAGGATTAGGAGTGGTAATATATGCTTTTTTATCTCCAGTTAACATAAAATCAGCAATTTCATTAATTGCTTCGTTTAAAGAAATATTATTAATTTTTGTTCCTAAGATAAAAATTTGAGGGCTCATTTTTTTGAAGCGTAAATATATACCGGGGTCCCTATATCAGCAAAAGTATAGGCCCAGGCAGCAT
This sequence comes from Candidatus Parcubacteria bacterium, assembly GCA_026395755.1. Lineage (GTDB taxonomy): Bacteria > Patescibacteriota > Patescibacteriia > CAIXNZ01 > CAIXNZ01 > JAPLYC01. Next base: position 3,197 of record JAPLYC010000098.1, read on the forward strand.
CTTTTAATTTTAAATTAACACAACCATGAGATACCCTGGTGCCAAATTTCCAGTGCCAGTAAGCGCCGTGAATGGCATAGTCACGGTAAAAATACATAACATTAGGTACGTTGGGCAGATCATAATTATTAGGGTTATCAGGCCCATAAAAGCGTGCCATACGGGTTTTGGGTATCTTGGTTTGTATTTTAAAACGACCGATTGGTGTAGGAAATTGGGCTTTACCGCTGGAAATTATAAAGTCTTTTTTGAGCTCACCCTTGAAATAGGCGTAAATGTGTTGTTTGGTTAAATCTACTTCCAGACTTTTATAATTATCATATTTATTCAGGGATGAAATAGTCTGGGTGCCGATGATTATTTCTGTTTGATTGTCAATATCAAAACTACCGGAAGCAACTGCTAATCCCCCCTTGAAATTATCATAGCCAAAAAAATCAGTTAATTTCAGGTTGCCGCTATTGTCAAAAAATCTGATATGGGAACCGCCGCTGAAACCAGGCGTGGTGATTATTTCAATATTGCCATCATCGTCCAGGTCAGCGGTATCTAGATTTACACCTCCGCCAAAGCCCGGGTTATATGCATAAAAAGTTTTTATTAGGGTACCGATATTATCAAAAATTCTTACATCGGGTGCGGAGTTAACAGCAGGTGCGGCTATAATTTCCCATTGTTTGTCATTATATAAGTCCGCACTGGTGACATTAATTCCCCCTTTAAACTTTTTGTCATATGCCTGGAAGCTTGTTAAAAAATTGCCGTAATTATCAAAGATTTTAATCAGCGGATCCATCTGATAGCCAGCGCCTGCAATTATTTCCATTTGACCGTCCTTATTGACATCGCCAACAGCCAAACTGGCGCCACCCAGTAATTTTTCATCAAAAGCAAAAAATTTAAAAAGTAATTTACCCTGTCCGGAAAAAACTTTTATTTCGGAGGTCCCCTCCTCATTTTGAGCCACTAAAATTTCCGGATTTTTATCATTATATAAATCCGCCGCAATCACTTTAAACCCGCTAATATAACTCTCGGCAAAGGCCAAAAATTCTGACGTTAAAACCCCAGAAGAATTAAATATTTTAACCATGGGCTTTTCATTTTTACCAGTGGCCACAATAATTTCAGTCTGGTTATCATTGTTTAAATCAAGTGTCGCCAAATTTAATCCCAAAGCCTTGGAATCAAGGCCAAAAGGAAAAAATTCCATTTCCATTTGCTGGGTTAAAGGATTATAAATGCGGATTGAAGGCCTGATTGTCATTGTTTCCTCGGGTTTAACAGTACTTTCAGCCGCTAGAACGCCTAGGGGCAAAATAAGCAGACAAATAATTGAAAGAATATATTTTTTCATAATGATTTTAAGGGAAATTTCAAAAACCTTGTATTTTAACAGATTAATATCTGTATTAAATTTATCGCGTCCCAGTGTTAAATGCAAGTGAAACTGGCATTTAGTCTTGTTTTAGTTCCGGATGAGAATATGTGTCTGATTGAGTTAAGATATTTAAAAATTTTGACCGAAGTTGCTGTTTGGCCAGATTTTGCTTGACCGTTTTTAAAGTTAAGATTGTTCTTAATAATTTGCGAAAAATTTCGTAACTCCATAAATGATAATTGTCAAAAATAAAATTCTGCAGTTTATTTTCATCAATGGCATTAATTACGAATCTTTCAAAAGAGTCTTTCGGCGTAAATTTTACACTTTTATATCTATGCATACTAAGTGCCTGTTTGGGGCAAAAATTAGCGCAGACACCGCAGCCGATACAAAGATCTTTATTGACCAAAGCTTTTTTGTTTTTAATGCCAATGGCATCTACCGGGCATTTTTTTAAACAAATACCGCAACCTGTGCAAGATTCATTAGCTTTAGCGTAAAAGTTACTTTTGATATTGCGATAGCCTAATTTTTTATAGGCAAGTAAAGCTTCACAACAGCAGGAACAGCAATTACAGATCCAATTGACATTATCCTGGATATTATCCCCTATTTGTACCAGGCCATTTTTAATACATTGATTTAGAAGCTCCAACGCTTCGGTTTTACTAATTTTTCTGGCAATTCCGTGCTTAGACAAACTTTTAGCCGAAGTATTAAAAGTTAAACAGACATCCTGTGGCTGATTGCAGGCTTTGCCCAAGTGCTCCATTTTATGTCGGCAATAACAAGTACCGACAGTAATACAACTCGCAGATTCAATGACCTTGGTTGCCTTTTCATAATCAAGGACTTCAGGCTGGTCTTGCGGTTCTATGGAATTTTCCTGAATAAAAACCCGGTCAATGGTCGGCTCCAGTTTAAAAATACTGGTTTTAAAATTTTCTTCAAGATTAATATACTGATAATATAATTCCGAAAGAATTTGACGGTCAAACTTGCCGTCAGTTCTCATTAAGGAAAATTCAAAAAAGCCGGCCATGGTCGGAGCCAGAACATAATATTGCTCATCGCCCTTGGCAATATCCAGCAGCAAGCCTTTTTCGGACAATTCATCCAGAATTTTCTTGCTTTTATCCAATGGTAATCCCCAGATTTTAGCTGCCTTATTTAAGCTAAACACATTTAAAGGCAAAACAGAGGCTAAGGCTGCTTCCTGTTCGGAAAAGAGTATTTCCAGGATTTTAAATAAAGCCTCAGAAGCAGGCGCTCCCTGGGTTGAACGTTCCAGCCTTTGTTGCAGGCTTAAATAGTTTTTTGAGGTTAAATGTCCCATGGGTAATAGTATACCATTGCCCTGAAAAAAATAAAAAAAACGACTCTGGTTAGAGCCGTTTAGATAGATTTAAAAAATGTGAGGAAATAGTCCAGCCAGACCGTCGGGAGACGGAATTCTGCCTTAATCCGGTTTTACATTCACACTCGCAACAGCAGGTTTTAGCTTAAGATCTTACCTTAAACTAATGAGGGCAGAGGTAGGCCACCCTTTCCTGATTTTACCGACTGCGGATTAAAGTGTGCTGGGCCGTGAATTTTTCTCGCCGATACATGGACGATTACCTTTTAGGTTAAAACCGGAGACAGCGAACTGCTGATGGTGTTTGAACCACCTGCCATTTAACAGTTGCACCTTTGCTGGAGGGTCGTTGTCAGTATTTACTTCCCGATATTCCCACCCTAATTAAAGAGCTTCTATTCCCCCACTGATAGAAGTTAGCAGGTTTTAAAGTTATTGTCAAATGGTGCTATACTTAAAATATATGAAATTAGCTCATTTTTGGACAACAAAACAGGACAAAGCTCAGTGTCAGCTTTGCAACCATTATTGCTTAATCCCCGACGGCAAGACAGGTATTTGCGCGGTTAGAAAAAATGTTGACGGTCAGCTATTTTCTTTGGTTTACGGTAAAGTTATTGCCGCTAATATTGATCCGATTGAGAAAAAACCGCTTTTTCACTTTTTGCCTGGCAGTTTAAGCTTTTCCCTGGCCACAGTCGGCTGTAACTTCCGTTGTCAGCATTGTCAGAATGGCGATATCTCACAGCTGGCTGAAAAGACCTTTAGCGATAATTTTATCCCTGGTAAAGAAACTAAACCAGAGGAAGTAATTTTTCAGGCTAAAGAATCAGGCTGCGGATCAATTGCCTATACTTATACTGAGCCTACTATCTTTGCGGAGTTTGCTTTGGATTGTATGAAATTGGCAAAAAAGGCTGGTTTGAAAAATGTCTGGGTTTCCAATGGCTATACCTCCAAAGAAGCCTGGCCGGAAATACTTCCCTATCTTGACGCGATTAATGTTGATTTGAAATTTTTTACCAATGAAAATTATTTGAAAATTTGTGGTGCCAAATTACAGCCGGTCCTGGATAATTTGATTTTGCTCAAAGAGAATAAAATTCATTTAGAAGTCACAACTCTGATAATTCCGGGTTATAACGATACTGATCAGGAATTATTGAGTATTGCCGAATTTATTAAAAATAATTTAGGCGTAGATACACCCTGGCATGTTTCCCGTTTTTTCCCGCAATATAAGCTGGCTGATTTAAATCCGACTGAAGAGGACTTAATTTTCAAAGCGATTTCAATCGGTAAGGAAGCAGGTTTGCATTATGTTTATGGCGGTAATGTTATGGATGAAACTCTGGAAAATACTTATTGTTCCCAATGCGGTAATTTAGTGATTGAAAGAAAAGGTTATCAAATTAAACGTTTGGACAAAAATGGCATTTGTTCAGTTTGTCAGACACAAATCCCCCTTATCTTGACTGAAATTCAATTTTAGTATATAATAATATGATGCTTGACTTACTAAATTAAAGGAGGATTTGATGACAAAGTCAGCAAGAAGTAAGGATGATTCTGTTTGGAAAAGAGATGAACTAGCGATTGCAGACCTGAAAAGAATGAAAGCTAAGCAACTGTATGCTTACGTCTACAATCGGTTGAAGAAGGTTCAAGTTGTTCCCCCAACAATGAATTATGGCATGGGTGAGTTTGAAGAACTCGAGGATATTTTTCATCGGTCATTTAAGGTGAAAAATAAGGATTATCAACACCGTCTGGGAATTCAGGTAAAGAGGCTTTTATATTCAAGAGATCTGAGCGATCCCGAATATCTTTCGCGACTTTTTCATCTCATTGAGCTGTGCGATCTTTACGAAACCGCAGGAACCCTGCAAAAACTTTTCGATAGCAAACAAAAAGAGCTGCAAAAGATCGAAGGTTATTATCAGCCGACTCTGGCTGAGCATCTTCGTCTCCTGCTCAAAAGATTTGAAACGAAATAACAATTTTAAAAACCCTCCGCATCGCGGAGGGTTTTTTGTTTAATGATACAATCTGAGCGGAGACTTAACTTTTGGTTTACCTCAGATTGAGAACAGGATAGTTCCCTGTTTTGCATTGCTCAGCATAGCTGGGCTCGTGCAGTTTGGTAACGGATTCGTCCAAGATGGTCTGCTGGATAGCCAGTGCCATGAGTTTGGCAATGGAGATTGCGTGGAATTTGGACGAAAAATTGATCTTTTCTTCTGCCGGGATGGTGTCAGTGATGATGAGCTGGTCAATCGGAGAATTTTCAATATTGGCCATGATCTGTTCTGTGGTCAGACCGTTTTTCGCCAAAGGAGCGTGAGGTGATATCATGATGATTTTTTCCGCTCCATTCTTTTTGAGACTTTCCGCATCACCGATTGCAGTTCCGCCTGAACAAATTTCATCATCAACCATGATGCAGATTTTTCCCTGACAAAGGATTTCTTTCTGCAGTTCCAGGGTGCCCTTGTGATCTTTGCGGTACTTATCAATGTAGTCATGTTTCAGGAAAGGCAGCAATTCTGTCAGCTTGCTGAACCGCTTGGCTGCGCTGGCATCGGAAAAAGCCAAAAGTAGCTTGTCTTTGTCCCCTGCAAATTGCGTAGCGATCAGGTGATTGATGAAATCAGCATACATATAAATGGATGAGATCTCATCAGCGGATGGCTTGAAATAATGCTTGACGTGAGAATCGTGAGGGTCAAGTAGCATGACTCGGCGCACACCCAAAACATTATTAAGCGTTTCGGCCAAAAATTTGCTCATCACTGAAATTCTGGGTTTGTCCTTTCTGTCGCTCCTAGCATAAGGCATGTAAGGAAAGGCCACGAGCAGATCAGCCGCATTGGAATTGTAGATGGCATCCAGTAGCGCAAATAGGCCAAAGAGCCGGTCATGCAGTGGCGGACACTGTGTGTGGATCACCACCACGAAATAACCGCGGACATTATCGATTTGAGCCATGACATTTTCATTGTCAAAAGTGTATATGTCTGGCCTGGTTAGTTTCAAGCCCCCTTCTGGCTTGAATGCCGTTGGTAAAGTTTGATCCAAATGAAAACACACTTTTTCTGCCAGAATGTCTGACCCTGGCAAAGCAAAAACCTTCACACCCCGAAATTTCATGGCAATCCCCTCCTTGTGATTTGTTTTTAAGGAACGCTTTAAATTTAACACTTAAGGTTAAAAAGTCAAATTAAAAACGGTTCCGCAATGCGGAACCGTTTGTTTAGCTTTCAGCTTACCTTAATCTGTACGAATTTTTGGTATTTGGCTTTTTCTGAAGCAGTTAAAGTGGCACTTTTTTTCAGATGGTAATCTGTAGCCGAATATTGATAATATCCGTCAGTGCCGGCCAGGGCTTCGTTTTTTGTAATACCAATCTGGCTGACATACAGGTTGTAGGCTGAAATTGGCAGGTCATAGCCTTTCACCTGCAGCTGCTGAGGTGACAGATCAATATCAATATTTTCAAAAAAGATATGCCTAATTAAGGCGAAAGTGTTTTCCGCGATCAAAATATGTCCGATAGTGCACATTGATTCCATGCGGTTAGCCAAGTTCGCTGTTTCGCCAATGGCAGTATATTCCAGCTTCAGATCACTGCCAATGGTGCCGGCAATTACTTCCCCTGAATTAAGCCCCACCCGCATTTCCAGAATCGGCTTGTTGTTTTTTGAGCGCTCCAGATTTAGTTGGTGGATTTTAAGCTGCATTTCAATGGCGGCACAGACAGCGCTTTCAGCATGGTTGTCCAGGAGCACAGGAGCTCCAAACATGGCCACTATTGCGTCGCCAATGAATTTATCAGGCAAACCGCCCCATTTTTTAATAATGGGAATAAGCTCGCCAAAATATTCATTAAGCATCGCAACTACTTGTTCAGGCATCATGTTTCTGGTATTGGGTGTAAAGCCGGCAAAATCAGTGAATAGTATAGTGACATTCACTTTTTGACCGCCTAATACCAGCCCGTGTTTGGCAACCTGATCAGCCAATTCTTGAGACAGCAGCTTTTCTAAAGTCTGCTTCATATTGAGTCGTTCTTTGAGGTTGGCAATCATTTGGTTGAAAAAATTGATTAGCTTGGCAAATTCTCTGCTGCCTGAAATTTCCACCTGATGTTCAAAGTTGCCCTGCATTATTGCTTCGGTACCGCTTACCAATTTCTCAATCGGTTTTGCCAGGTAACTGCTTAATTTGTCGGTAACTAAGATTACCAGCAGTATTAAACAGAGAGCAATGCCTAATACCAACCCGCCAATTGCCCACATAAGCTTTTTGATCCCACTGGCGTCAAGATCAAGGGAAAAGACATTATAATTACTCAGCTCTTTCTGTGACAGCCAGACGGAAAACCATGTTCCCCATTGATCAGTATTGAATTTGGGAAAGATTTTTCCCGCGTAATGAATGGGGTCATGGTCAAAGCCCGGCCCGTTTTGCAGATAGGCGCGGAAATACGGGCAATCATTGGCAATGACATCATATTTCTGACCCGGGTAAGTGCTTTCATACCAGGCTGACCCATCCAAGATGAAATACAAAGCTTTGCCATTGTCAGCCATCAGATAAGCATCGTCAATGTTAAATCCCGATTCATTTACTGATTTTACTAAGTCAGTAATCTCCTGCTTGTGTGCACGAAATATAAAGATGATACCGGGGTCATTGAAAAATTGTTCTTGCCAGAATCTGAAAGTCTGTTCGAGTTTGGCATAATCAAAGTTGGTAACAGCCACATTATTTTCTTTGAAGACTTGTCTGACTTCTTGTTCAGAAAGCAAACTGTCCCTTGCCATGAGTATGCCAAAAGACCAGGTTAGATATTGCGGATCTAACTGCGCCGGAGAGTCGGCAATTTTGAACGTAAAGTTATTCAGGCGCGTCAATTCATCAGTTTCAAATTTGCTTTGCAGATCGGAGACCACGATTTTTGACTGAGTAATTAATTGGTTCAATGCTTGCCATGGTCTTTGGACTTCAATGACCAAAACTGGCACAGCAATAAGCAGCACCAATAAAAAGCAAAAAAGCATCAACTGGCTGCGAAAAGAAAACCCTTTTCGCGTATTTTTTCCTTTTTCCATGATATTCACTCCTTTGTATCTTTGATTTTAAAGTACCACATCAGTAATTTCCGTTATTAAACCTTACATAAATAGATAATATTTGTCAATCAGTTAATTTGACAATTTTGATTATTTTTAATATACTTAATTTAGCACTCCATGTTCGAGAGTGCTAATGTGTTATAAAAATTAATGATACAGATCTACAAATGGATATAATCAATCGAATTAGTAGATTCGTAGCCAATTCGTAGATTAGTAACCAATATATGTTCAATCCAAACCGTTTAACAACCAAATCCCAGGAAGCTTTGCGCAATGCGCAGCAGATTGCCCTTGATAATCAAAATCAGCAGGTCGATGCCCTGCATCTTTTAGCATCCATGCTGCTTCAGGAAGAAAGTCTGGTGATAACTGTGGTAAAAAAACTGGAAGTGGATGTGACTGAATTAAAAAATGAAATTTTCAAAGCTATTGAAAAATCAGCAAAATTTCGCGGCCAGATTAATCTTACGCAAATGTTTTTAACCGAAGATTTGGCCCGCATTTTAGCCGGTTCCGAAAAAGAGGCCCTGGATCTTAAGGATGAGTATATTTCAACCGAACATTTATTACTGTCCATGTTAAATACCAAAAGTAAGGTAAAAATTTTGCTAGAATCTTACGGCATTCAATATGATAATGTATTGCGCTTGCTGGCACAATTGCGCGGTTCTACCAGAGTTACTGATCCGGAGCCGGAATCAAAATTTCAGGTTTTGGAAAAATACGCTCTGAATCTGACTGAAATGGCACGCCAGGAAAAACTTGATCCTGTGATTGGCCGTGATGCGGAAATCCGCAGAGTAATGCAGGTTTTATCGCGTCGGACTAAAAATAACCCGGTTTTAATCGGGGAAGCTGGCGTGGGTAAAACAGCCATTGCCGAAGGTTTGGCCCAAAGAATTGTGGCCGGTGATGTGCCGGAAACCTTAAAAAACAAAGAAGTTATAGCCTTGGATTTGGCTTCTTTAATTGCCGGAACTAAATTTCGCGGTGAATTTGAAGACCGACTCAAGGCCGTTTTAAAGGAAGTTGAAAATTCCAATGGCCAGATTATTTTATTTATTGATGAGTTACATACTGTTGTCGGCGCGGGCGCTATTGAAGGTTCCATGGATGCTTCCAATATGTTAAAGCCTGCGTTAGCTCGCGGTAAGCTTCATGCTGTCGGAGCTACCACTTTAAAGGAATATCAAAAATATATTGAAAAAGATCCGGCCCTAGAAAGACGTTTTCAGCCGATTTTGGTGCCTGAACCGTCAATAGACGATACCATTGCTATTTTACGCGGCATTAAAGAAAAATATGAAGTTCATCACGGTGTCAGAATTACTGATTCAGCCATTGTTGCTGCTGCAGAATTTTCTCAAAGATATATTACTGACCGTTTTTTGCCTGATAAAGCCGTTGATCTGATTGATGAAGCAACGAGTGCCCTGCGTATGGAAATTGATTCCATGCCTGATGAATTGGATGCCATGAAACGAAAAATTATACAATTTGAAATTGAAAAGGCCGCTTTGAAAAAAGAATCAGACAAAGACAGTAAGGATAGACTTAAGAATTTAGATAAAGAATTGAATGATCTTAAAGAAAAATCCAACCAATTGGAACTTCACTGGAAAAGCGAAAAGGAAATTATTACCAAAATCCGTGAAGCCAAAAAACAAATCGATGCCTTGAAAATTGAAGCTGATATTCTGGAAAGAAAATCTGAACTGCAAAAAGTGGCTGAAATTCGTTATGGTAAGATTCCGGCCGTGGAAAAAGAAATCAAGTCTTTGGAAAAGAAACTCACCAATGTCCAAAAAGAGCATAAAATTCTCAAAGAAGAAGTGACTGAAGAAGATATTGCTGAAGTTGTTTCCCGCTGGACCGGCATCCCTGTCTCCAAAATGCTGCAATCTGAAATGGAAAAATTGGTCCATGCCGAAGATGAATTGAAAAAACGCGTGGTTGGACAGGAAGATGCGATTTCCAGCGTGGCTAATGCCATCAGACGTTCACGTGCCGGTATTTCCGAAGAAAATAAGCCGATAGGTTCCTTTATCTTTTTGGGCCCAACAGGTGTGGGTAAAACCGAATTGGCTAAGGCTTTGGCTGAATTTATGTTTAACGATGAGAATGCCATTATCAGAGTAGATATGTCTGAATATATGGAAAAGCATGCGGTTTCCAAGATGATCGGCTCCCCTCCCGGCTATATCGGCTATGAGGAAGGCGGGCAATTGACAGAACAAATACGACGCCGTCCCTACTCTGTGGTTCTTTTTGATGAAATTGAAAAAGCTCATCCTGAAGTATTTAATATCCTTTTACAATTGCTTGATGACGGGCGTCTGACAGATGCCAAAGGCCGCGTGGTTAATTTTAAAAATGCCCTTATTATCATGACTTCAAATTTGGGCAATCAATTACTTAAGGAAGTCAGCTTGGGTTTTGAAGATAAGTCCGTTAAAAAAGAATCTAAAGTCGATGAAAACAAAATGAAAGAATCAGTTTTCGAAGCTTTAAAGAGTCATTTTAAGCCTGAATTTTTAAATCGTCTGGATGAAATTATTATCTTCCATCCTTTGGCTAAAAAGGAAATTGAAAAAATTATTGAGTTACAGCTGGAAATCGTTAAAATCCGTTTGGCCAATAAAAAGATTAAGCTGGAATTTACCGAAGCCTTAAAGAAATATCTGGCGGAAAAAGGTTTTGACCCGCAGTTTGGCGCCCGCCCGCTCAAACGAGTAATTCAGAATCAGATTCTTGATGACCTGGCCTTACAGATTATTGAAAATAAAATCACGGAAGGTGAGAAGGTAAAAGTAGATGTATTAGATAATAAAGTTATCTTTAAATAATAACTTTTAAACGAAGAAGTCCTCTGCGTCTCGGAGGCCTTTTTCGTTTAATAAAAAAACCGGTGGACAGGTGTCAACCGGTTAAAAAAGATGATCAGCGCAAGGTTTCTTGCACAGAGGAAATCTGCGGTTCGCAGCTCTGTGTTCTTTCAAGAAACGGGTTACCCTAATGGAGGAAGCCTTGTTGATTAGGGCAAATCCTTTTCGGCAGGATATCCTTGCTACTTGATCATCACGTCCCAGGGTTGTCTAATGTAATTGTAGCCCCTTGTGGTGGCTACTTAAGGAGGTTGGATGCAGAGTTAAAGCTGATTCCGGCGCGATTTAGAGGCGTGTCTATTTTACACGACAATAAATATTTTGGCGCTTCCTGAACTCGTCAGGCTGCTTTACTCTGCGCATTAGTCCCTGGGCTGATAATTAAATATTATCAAATAGAATTATTGCGGTCAAATAAAATTGCCCTGCTATAGTACGCTTGGCGCGCTATAGCAGGGCTAAAGAAAATGACACTGGTTTTGGGGGGCCTGTTGTGTTTTCACTTAAATTGGTTATCGCCAGAAGCGATCAAAAGTTGTGCGGCGGCATTCGTGCCTTAGGAGCCATGGAATTGTGAAATAGATGTCTGTTTGGAAGCAGCTTTATTAACTGTAAATTATATACGCGGGCTGCTAAATAACAGACATAAGAAAGTGAAAACAGACCACCAGTATCCTGCCTATATTCTATATTATTTTAAGCCAGTTGAGATGGGGATAACTAATAATAAGTCTAAAGTAAAAAGTAGAAAGTAATATTGAAATTTGAAAAAAAAATAATTTTATGCTATCATACTGATATGAAAAAATCTAAATTAATAACAATTTTAGCCATATTTTGCCTGATTTTCTGGCAAGGTTTGAAAGTTAATCCGGCCAATGCTTTTGAATTTGATCCTAATGACATAATTACTGATAATGAACTGTATGATTATGATGCCATGGATTTGGCGGCAATCCAGGAATTTCTAGAAAATCAAACCGGCGTTTTGAATACTTATTATGCCAATGATTCTCATGGTAATAGCCTTTTAGCAGCGGAAATAATCGCCAATGCAGGTTTAGAGTATAAAGTTAATCCCAAGTGGATCCTGGCTACTTTACAAAAAGAACAGAGCTTAGTCACTAATCCCCTGCCTTCACAGCGAGATTTTGACTGGGCCATGGGGTATGCTGTTTGCGATTCCTGCTCTAAAGACGATCCCCAGATTGCCATGTTTAAAGGTTTTGGTATGCAGATTGACAGAGCTACCTGGAGAATACAATATTATTATGAAAACCCTGAAAAATTTAATTTCCGAGTCGGACAAATTTATAGTATAGACGGACGAGATGTGATGATGTTTAATCAGGCTACGGCTAATTTATTTAATTACACCCCGCATTTGCATGGTAATTATAATTTTTGGACTATCTGGAATCGCTGGTTTGCCAAAATTTATCCAGATGGCACACTCTTAAAACAAGCTGGTGATATAGGCATCTGGATTATTGATAAAGGTCAGCGTCGTCCATTTTGGTCCAAGACCGCATTAATTTCGCGTTATGATGAAAGTAAAGTTATTGAAGTCAGCAAAAATGATCTGCAAAGATATACTATCGGCTACCCCATAAAATATCCTAATTATTCCCTGTTACAATCTCCGGCCGGGCAGATTTATTTGATTGTTAATAATGAAAAAAAGGAAATTGAATCAGAGGAAGTATTTAAATCCATTGGTTACAATCCCGAGGAAGTAATTCCGGTTACCGACGATGAATTAGCTCATTATGAAGACGGCCGTAAAATTACGCTGGAAAGCATTTACCCGCAAGGCGCATTACTTCAGGATAATAAAACAGGCGGGGTTTATTATGTTGAAGACGGAATTAAATATCCGGTTTTATCCAAGGAAATTTTGAAAATAAATTACGCCAAATATAAATTAACTAAAGTTTCTCCTGATGAATTGGCTAAATATGTTACGGCTGCCAATGGCGTTAAATTGAAAGACGGCACTTTAATCGGTATGGCCAATGATCCAAAAATTTATGTAATTTCCAATGGCCAGCGCCGCTGGATAGCAAATGAAAGTACCTTTAACCAGCTCGGCTATGAATGGACTAATATTGTGACTGTCAGCGAAAAGGTACTAACTTTGCATCCCGAAGGTGATAAATTGGATTCCCTGGTACAAACTGACGCTAAAATGGCAACTAATTAAATATACCCAACCTTCGCTCTTTCAGAGCTTCGGTTGGCTAAAGCTAATTCCTAATTTTATGTTAGTCTTTTCCGCTATTTGTCCTCATCCTCCGATTTTAATTCCGACTATTGGCAAGGATAACATTAAACAAATAAAAAATACGGTTGAGGCCATGAAAAACCTGGAGCAAGAGCTTTATGCTGCCAAGCCCGATGTTATTATAATAATTTCCCCTCATGGCGAGATGATTCCCGATGCCTTTTGTTTAAATCTGAATTCAAATTATCAGGCGAATTTTGAAGATTTTGGCGATTTTACCACCAAGCTGGAATTTAAAAGTAGTCCCATGTTGGCTTTAAAAATAAAAGAACGGGTGGAAAATGAATTGCCGATTGTCTTATCAAGTTCAGACAAAATTGATCATGGCGCAGCTGTACCCCTTTTTTATCTGACAAAACATCTAAAGGACATAGAGATTATCCCGCTTTGTTACAGTTTTTTGGATTTTAATGCGCACTTTCAATTTGGACAGCTTCTGAAAAAAGAAATTGCCAAAAGTGAAAAAAGAGTGGCGCTCATTGCCTCAGGCGATATGTCTCATTGCTTGATCAAAGGAGCTCCGGCCGGTTACTCACCCAAAGGAGCAGAATTCGACAAGGAATTTCAGACCTTATTAAAACGTAAGGATATTCCCGGGATTTTAAAAATGAAGCCCAAATTAATTGAAGATGCGGCCGAATGCGGCTTTCGCTCGTTTGCCATTTTATTCGGCGTCATTGAAGAATATAAATTTGAAGTTGATGTTATGTCCTATGAGGGTCCTTTTGGCGTCGGTTATATGGTGGCAAATTTTAAATTGGTTTAAAATAAGTATATATATTAATATAACTACAAGGGGCCCCGCGACGCAGGGTCCCTTTGGTTTTTCTGCAAAATTTGCTATATTTTATGTATGGATTCTTATACAAAATTAGCCAAAGATACAATTGAACAATATCTAACATCAGGCAAAATATTGGCTGTGCCTGAAGGTTTGCCCAAAGAAATGCTTTTAGATAAAGCCGGTGTTTTTGTATCCCTCCATCGGCAGGGCCAATTACGCGGTTGTATCGGCACTTTACAGGCAACAACTGCCAATATCGCAACTGAAATAATCCAAAATGCCTTGTCAGCTGCTTTAGAAGATCCGCGGTTTAATCCCTTGCAAAAACAAGAACTGGCTGATTTGGAAATTTCAGTGGATATTTTAAATCCTGCTGCTTTAATTAAAAATAGGCAGGAATTGAATCTAAAAAAATTCGGAATTATCTGTCAGTCAGGATATAAAAAGGGTTTGCTTTTACCTGATATTGATGGAGTAGATTCTATCGATGAACAAATTGATATTGCCTGTCAAAAGGGCGGAATCGATCCGCTAAAGGATAAATTTGATATCTATAAATTTACCGTAACGCGTCATGAATAAAATCGCTCAAATCATACCGGCCGTGCGTTTAAAGCGCAGTTTGAATTATTTTGATTATTTAATCCCGGAAGAACTGGCAGAGCAAATCAAAATCGGCCAAATTGTAGAAATCCCCTTTCGCAATCAAGCAGTCAAAGGGGTTGTTTTTAAATTGCAGAATAATAATGATTCTGCTTATGAATTAAAGACTTTAACTAAGATTATTGACCCCCTGCCCTATTTAGCGCCTTGGCAATTGGAATTAATCGAATTCATGTCTGAATATTATTTTGTTTCCATGGCCATGGTTCTAAAAATGATTCTGCCGGAAATTCCCAAACGTAAATCTGCCAATAACAAAGAATTCAATATGGATTTTTTGGATCCCCCTAAACGTCAAATTAACAGCGATGTAATTTCTCAATCAAGTAAATCGCTTTTATTAAGCTATACTTATTTAGACTCAAAAATCAGCGTCTATCGTCAAATTATTCAAGAAAATGCGGCTAAAAACTTGCAAACTGTTATAATTGTTCCGGAATTAATCAACTTGGAAAAAATTTACCAGTACCTCGGTGATTTTAAGGATATTTCCAGTGTCTTACTAAATGATTTAGCCAAGAACAAATTTTGGCAGGAATGGTTAAGAATCAAAAACAACGAAGCTAAAATAATAATTGGTACTCGCAGCGCTTTATTTGCGCCTTTTAAAAATTTGGGTGCGATTATTATAGATGAAGAGGATAATGTGAATCATAAGCAGGAAGAGCCCAACCCGCGTTATAATGCCAAAACAATTGCTTTAAAAATAGCTGATTTAACCGGAGCTAAGGCAATTTTTTGCGCTTTGACACCATCATTGAATTCGCTATTTAAAGTTACAACCAAAGAATGGGATTATTGGGATATTGATAAAGATGCGGCTGCGCCTCAAATTACAGTCATTGACCGCAGCGAAGAATTTAAAAAAGGCAATTTTTCCATGTTTAGTGAAAAATTACTGCAAAGCCTGGAAACAAATTTAAGCCAAAATAAGAAAAGTTTTCTTTTTTTAAATCGTAAAGGCTCAGCTACCCTGGTTAATTGTAAGGATTGCGGTTTTATAGCCATTTGTCCGACTTGCCGTCTGCCATTAACTTATCATAAAAAAACCGAAGAACTTCATTGCCATCATTGCAGTTACAAATCACCGAACTTATTGATCTGTCCTAAATGTAAAAGTCCGGAGATTAAATTAACCGGTACCGGAACAGAAAAGGCTGAGACAGAATTAGTAAAACTTTTCCCGAAAAGTAAGATAAAATTGCTTGATTTTGAAAATCAGGCCATGTCCGATATAATGTCCGCGGATATTATTATTGGCACGCAATATGCCTTTGAGTATATTGACTGGGAACAAATTCAGACTATAGGCGTGCTTAACAGTGATACCCTATTTTACGTGCCTGATTACCGCAGTCTGGAAAAAACTTATAATTTCCTAATTAAATTCCGCAAATATCTGACTACTACTGACAAGGAATTAGTCTGTCAGACTTTTTCACCTGATAATTACATTTTTCAGGCCTTTAAGGCTAATGACTTGAAATTATTTTACCAAAAAGAAACTCGGGAAAGAAAATCCTTGGATTATCCGCCTTTTACTAAATTAATTAAAATAATTTTTCAAAGCATTGATTTCAATGCCGGACAGGAGGAAGTTGATGAAATTTTTAAATTTTTGAATTCCAAGACGAATGATAAGATAATTATAAATCCCCCGCTTTTAGTCCATGCCCAACAGGTGAACATTATAGTATTTATTAGCTTAAATAAATGTCAATTTTACCGATAATAAAAGAACCCACTCCTAGTCTTAGACAAAAATCAGCTAAGATTAAGGAAATAACCCCTGAAATCAAAAGGCTTATTTTAGATATGACCGATACTATGAAAACAGCTCAGGGCATTGGTTTGGCAGCGCCTCAGGTTGGCCACAATATCCGCTTGTGTACCATTAATACTGAAAAAGGTCCTTTAGCCATGATTAACCCCCTAATCAGCTGGAAATCATTACGTAAAGCCGTTGAAGAAGAAGGCTGCCTGTCTTGTCCCAATAAATTTGTAAATGTCAAACGTTCTAAGATAATTTATGTTAAATGCCTGGATCAGGAGGGTAAAGAATTGTCTTTCCGTGCTGAAGGTCTTTTTAGCCGCGTCATTCAGCATGAAATTGATCATCTGGACGGGATTTTGATAATTGATAAATAGTTAGATTTTAGGTTTTAGATTTTAGATTATGAAAAATAATTTGAAGGAATTAAAAGTAATTTTTATGGGTACACCGGATTTTGGTGTGCCTGTTTTTGTGTCTTTAATCCATAGTACCAATGTAATTGCCGCCGTGACTCAGCCTGATAAAAAGGTTGGGCGGAAACAAGAGATTACTCAATCCCCGATTAAAGAAGTTGCCCTAGAAAATAAAATCCGGGTTTTACAGCCGCTGAAAGTACACGACAATTCTGAATTTATCCAGCAAGTAAAAGATTTACAGCCGGATTTGATAATTGTGGTTGCCTACGGCTTTATTTTACCTCAGGAAATTCTAGATATTCCTAAGTTTGGCGTTATAAATATTCATGCTTCTTTACTGCCAAAATATCGCGGTGCTTCCCCTATTCAGGCGGCAATTTTAAACGGTGATAAGGAAACCGGCGTTACTATTATGCTTATTGATGATAAAATGGATCATGGCCCGTTGCTTGGCCAACGAACAATAACTATTAACGATAACGATAACTTTGAAAGTGTGCATGACAGATTGTCTCAATTGGGTTCTG
Source organism: Candidatus Parcubacteria bacterium (assembly GCA_026395755.1). GTDB lineage: Bacteria > Patescibacteriota > Patescibacteriia > CAIXNZ01 > CAIXNZ01 > JAPLYC01. Next base: position 20,412 of record JAPLYC010000098.1, read on the forward strand.
AGCTGTTAATGGAAATTTTACCAGAATATTTAGCCGGAGAAATTGAACCTCAGGTTCAAGATGAGGCAGAAGCTACTTATTGCCAGCTGATAAAGAAGGAATACGGTAAAATTGACTGGAATAAATCCGCACAGGAAATTGAACGCCAAGTTCGGGCTTTTAATTCTTGGCCCGGATCATGGACAGATTGGAATAATAAAAATCTTAAAGTTATAAAGGCAGTTGTCTATGCTTCGACTAAGCCTGTCCTGAACCAAGCCGAAGGACTCAGCATGACAACTGGAAAGATTGGTGAGGTTTTTAAAGTCAATGATGGCTTGGCAGTCGCTTGTGGCCAAGATGCTTTGGAAATTTTGGAATTACAGCTGGAAGGTAAAAAGCCAATGAATGCCAAGGATTTTTTAAACGGATATTCAGATATAATTGGTTCAATTATAAAAAAATAGTTTTTCTATTTGACTATTTTAGATTAATTTTGATATATTATTTTAATCGTGTTACTTAATTTACGAAAGACACAAAGCAAGGAGGGATCAAAGATGGTCGAAATTCGTTTCAAAGTCAGTCATCAGCCCTTGTCTGAAGAAGACATTGATTATGTCGTCAAACGCGTCGAATCAATCGTCTGCGGTACCGGTAACATTGTTCAAAAAACGAGCGGCTCTTATTGGGGGTTGGGTACCGGAAACGACTGGTGGTTGAATTTTAACCCCAAGACTCAGGAGTTTGGCTTGTCTTACCGCTATGACACAGCTCCATCGGAAAGAATGCAGGCGCTCAGGACAACTATCATTTTTGTCATGAGCCTACAGCCTTTCAACCAGAAAGCGACGGCATAACCAGACAAATCTTCAACTGCCAAGAAGACGCCTAAAAACGTCTTCTTTTAAATTTTAACAAAAGAAAAATCGCCCCTGATAGAGCGATTTTATTTTTTAAGCCGTGACTAGTTGTCTGTAATAGTTATTACAAATAGAACACTTGCACACGGTTTTTTCTCCCTTTGACGTGAAGATTCTTTTCCGGTGATGTTCAATAATTTTGGCTCCACATTTGGGACAGAGAGAACAAAGAGCTATGGGTAATGACTTGTAGTCAATACTAGGCTTTGATCGCTGCGGTATGGTCATCATGAACTTTTTTTCCTCTTTGTTATGATTTTTTTTTAGAAAAAGGCTGGGATCCCTCCCCATTGGGTACGTTACTCAACCTTTTTCGAGCGATGGTACCAGGACTGGCTGAATTAATTGTAAGTTTAAATTATTGTTTTGTCAAAGAAAAAAGAGGGTGGTTAGCCCTCTTGAGAAAAAAGTTTTTTCAGCACCATTTCCATTTTTTGACGACCGACCGGATTGGAGGTCACTAAAACGATTTGTTTGGGAAGGAATTCAAGGTGTTCTTCCAGCCAGCACAGAATCTGATAGCCGTTTTTCGGCTCGGGCTGACCCAGATCATGGTCCAGGTAAAGAACATCCCAATTCCCTTCTTTTAAGGCTTCAATTCCTTGCTCAAAGGTTCGAGCGATTTTGCTCATATTGGCATAACTCCTTACATCATCGATAAGTAACATCCGCATTTTGCACCTCCTTCTTAAAGATTATATTAGATTAGCATATATTGTCCTTAATGTCAACAACAAAAAATCGCCCTGTGCAGAGCGATTTTGTTGATTGGTTTTACCCTATAGACAACCGTAAGTACGCAATACTTTCTGGAGCTTAACTTTGTTCTCAGGCAGCATTTCGCACATGGGCAGACGGAAAGATTCCTTAATCTGTCCCATCATTGCCAAGGATGTTTTTACCGGAATTGGGTTGGTCTCAATGAAGATGGCCTTAAAAAACTGCAAGAGATGGTAATGCCATTCATTGGCTTTACCTATTTCTCCGGCCAGAGCCGCATTGACCATTTTGACAATCTGATCTGGAATGATATTGGACGCAACCGAGATGACTCCATTGCCGCCCATGAAGATTAAAGGTACAGTCAGATTGTCGTCTCCGGACAGCACTGAAAAACCTTTAGGCCTTTGCGCCAGCACATCCATCATCTGAGCCAGATTGCCCGAGGCTTCCTTGACCCCGACAACATTGGGATGTTCGGCAAGTCTCATCAAGGTAGAAGTATCCATGTTGATGCCAGTTCTGCCAGCAATATTATATATTAGCATTGGCAGATCAACGGCGTCGGCAATCAGGCTAAAGTGCCGGTACATGCCTTCCTGAGTTGGTTTATTGTAGTACGGTACTACTTGTAATGAACAGGAAGCCCCGGCTTTTTTTGCATGCTTAGTCATGGCAATCGCTTCTGTTGTGGAATTTGATCCTGTCCCGGCAATAACCGGAATATGGCCGTCAACAGCAGCAATGACTAGGTCAATTAACTTATTATGCTCATCATGACTTAAGGTCGGACTTTCTCCTGTCGTCCCGCAGGGAACAAGGCCATTTACGCCGTTTTTAACCTGATGGATGACCAGATTTTTTAATGCTTGTTCATCAATCACTCCATTTTCATCAAATGGAGTAACTAAGGCCGTCAAAGTGCCAGTGATCATTTTTTGTCCCTCCTTTGCTTGGGTGTTGACCTAAGCTTATTGAATGACTTGTTTTTTGTCAATTAGCTTTCAGATTATTCATAAGTAAAAGCTGACTTTTTTTCTTCAATGAATACTGACTTTCTAAACCCCACCCGATCCGGGGCATTGTCCTGAGTACCCCACATCGTACCTGAACAAATTGTGTATTCACCAAATTTGTCATTAATTTTGTCCAGAGCCAGAGTCAGATTCTTTTGTCTGGGCGAGTAGAATAAATTGAGCTGGCCCGAAAAACGCTGGAGTCTGGTGACGGAAACTGCCAGCATATAAACTTTACCCTGGGGCCAATTCGGTTCAATTAGTTTGTAAGCGGCTTTAAAAATATCCTGGGTGGTAAATAAGGGATCTTCGGTTTTATGGCTCTGCCAAAAACCGCCACCGTATTTTAAACTGTAACCGGCTGTAATTCCCCTGGCTTGCAAGTTACTTTCCCGTAAACGACGTCCTGTCTTTTCACACAATTTCATTAAAATACCGCTTAAATATTTGGGGTCATTGGTTTGTTTGGGAATGCAGTAAGAATGCCCAATTGACTTGGGCAAAAGCTCTTCCTGGGTTCTGACGCCCTCTATTTCAATGCCATTGGCATTGGCCCAGAGATAGTAGCCGGGTTTGCCAAAGGATTGCATTAAATTGGCCACAGGATGGCGCTTTAAGTCCATGAGGGTGAATATGCCCAAACGGTTCAAATGTCGCTCTGTGGCCGTCTTAATGCCCCAGGCTTCAGTGATTTTAACTGAGTTAAAGACTTGCTCCATCTTGGGGATGGAATCAATAATTAAGTAACTATCTTTGGGACAAATGTCTGAAGCAAACTTGGCCAGAAAGCGAGTCCAGGATAATCCGCAGGATGAGGTCAGCCATTCCCCCACCTCAGCTTTAATTCGCTCTTTAATTTCCTGAGTTATTTTTTCACCCTGTTCCCAGGATTTAATATAGCCGGTCAAATCCAAAAAGGCTTCGTCAATACTGTAAGGTTCAATGCGGTCAGTGTAGTCACTGAAAATATTAAATATCCTTTCAGTTGTAGAACGGTACTTGGCCGGTTCATTTTCAATTAAAACCACCTCTGGGCACAATTTTTTAGCGTCCTTAACCAGACAGCCTGTTTTAATACCCAGCTTTTTGGCCTCTTTGGACGAGGCAATAATACAGCCATTGGGCGACATGTAGGCAACCACTCCGACTACTTTTCCACGCAAAAAAGGATTTGCCTGCTGTTCACAAGTGGCAAAATATGAATTCATATCAATATGTAAAATTAGCCTCTTTTGCATAAAATAAAAAAGAATCTAGAATTTATAATCTAAATTCTCATTTTTTATCTCTGAATAAAAAT
>JAPLYC010000056.1 GCA_026395755.1 Candidatus Parcubacteria bacterium
GGGCTCAAGCGGAGCAATTGCCGGTGATACTTTAGATTTATTAATTGGCGGTTCAGCCTTTGGCGTTACTCCGCAAACGCATGTACTAACAGTTCCTGAAGTTGCTGCCGGGTCTTATACTTTTACCGTCCCTTCAGGAGCAGACGCTGGTTGGGCTGATGCTACTACGCCCAGCCTGACGGCAACGGTTAATGCCGGTCTTGCGAGCCTCCCACTTAACTTAACTATTGATACATCAGCGCCAACAGCGACTAATGCTCCAACAGCCGCAGTCGGTCTTATCATTAACTCCGCAGAAAAAACAGCTGGTGTTAGCGTAGTTGTGGGACTTGGCACCAGCGGAGCAGTAGCCGGTGATACTTTAGATTTACTTATCAACGGCGCTCCTTTTGCAAATATTCTCCAAACACATGTACTAACCGGGCCTGAGGTTATTGCAGGCACATATACATTCACAGTTCCATCGGGAGCAGATGTCGGAGCGTGGGTTGATACTGCTACGCCTGGCCTGACAGCAAGAGTTACAGATATTGCAGGAAATCCCGGCACAGCCAGCGTTGCTCTTGGATTAAGTATAGATACTACTGCGCCAACCGCGCCTAACGCTCCGACAGCAGTAGCTGGGCCAATTATAAACTCAGGAGAATATGCAGCCGGCGTCGCTGTAGTTGTAGGTCTTGGCACCAGCGGTGCAGTAGCAGGTGATACTTTGGATTTATTAGTCAACGGTGCTGCTTTTGCAAATATTTCGCAAACACATGTACTAACAGGGCTTGAAGTTATTGCGGGCACATATACTTTTACAGTTCCATCCGGAGCAGATGCCGTAGCATGGGTAAATACTGCTACTCCAGCCCTGACCGCAAGAGTTATAGATATTGCTGGCAATTCCGGTTCAGAGAGCTCTGCGCTTAACCTTACTATTGATACAGCTGCAACTCCTAACGCTCCGACAGCCGTAGCTGGTCCATATATTAATTCAGCCGAATACTCAGCTGGTGTTGCTGTCGTTGTGGGACTTGGCACCAGTGGAGCAGTAGCCGGAGACACTTTGGATTTATTAATTGGTGGTGTTGCCTTTGCTACTATTCCTCAAACACATATTCTTACCGTGCCTGAAGTAGCTGCAGGTACATATACTTTCACAGTCCCGTCTGGAGCAGATGTCGGATCATGGATTGATGGTTCTACACCCAGCTTGACTGCAACAGTTAATGCGGGTACAGCAAGTCCCGCGCTTGGTTTAACAATAGATACTTCAGCGCCGACAGCGACTAATGCGCCAACAGCTGCAGCCGGTCCCATCATTGACTCAGCAGAATATATCGCCGGTGTTGCTGTGGATGTGGGACTTGGCACCAGCGGAGCAGTAGCCGGAGACACTTTGGATTTATTAATTGGTGGTGTTGCCTTTGCTACTATTCCTCAAACACATATTCTTACCGTGCCTGAAGTAGCTGCAGGTACATATACTTTTACAGTCCCATCTGGAGCAGATGCCGTAGCATGGGTAGATGCTGCAACGCCCAGCCTGACAGCAATAGTTACAGATGTTGCCGCTAACCCTGGTGTAGCGGGCCCCGCACTCGGCCTTACTATAGCGAGCAGCGATGCCACGGTCACATCCATAACTTATATTGTAAGTACTATTGGAGGTGGTGCTGAAACTATTACCAATGTTCCTTTTGGAACATCAAAAGCAACCTTTGAAAGTAAATTGACTAAAGGCGAATTGCATCAAATATGGAACGATGCTGGAATATCAGATCCTGTAGTAACCGGCGATACTTTGATTGTTACAGCAGAGGACACAGTAATAGTGATTACTTATACTGTCACTGTTAATGCTGCTGGCGGCGGCGGTCACACCTTGATTTATCCGTCTGCTTATTCAGTAGCGATCAATAGTGGCGCATCAGCAACTTCCTCACTTAGTGTCACTTTAAATTTACAATCGCTAAATGCAGCTCAAGTCGTTGTCAGTGATAATCCTGATTTTATTGGCGCTATCTGGCAGTCATTTACTAATCCTATGGATATGCCCTGGACCTTCTAATTATCAGGGCAATTCAGAATCATTTACAACTGATAATCCTGATTTGAGAACAGGTTCTTTAGGTCAGGATTTTGCCTCTTCAATTCGAGTTGTCGGCGGTGCGATTGCCACCTTATTCCAGCATATTAATTATGGCGGCCGTTCAGAAATCTTTACTCATGATGACCCTGATTTGACTAATAACATTATTGGCAATGATACTGTTTCTTCCCTGAAATTAACTGCAGGCGAACAATTGACTGTTAAGCCTGGCGATTTGATTAAAAATTCCGAAGATACTGTCTATTATTATGGTATTGACGGTAAACGCCATGCCTTCCCGGCCAGAAATATATATGATAGCTGGTATCAAGATTTTGGTTTGGTTAAATTTGTGACTGATCAGCAGTTATCCCAGATTTCCTTGGGCAAAAATGTTACTTCCAAACCAGGTGTCAGGCTGATAAAATTACTTACTGATCCTAAGGTTTACGCGGTTGATTTGCACGGCACTTTGCGCTGGATCACCAATGAAGATGTCGCTAAGACCTTATATGGTGATAACTGGCAGTCTTTAATTGATGATTTGTCAGATGCTTTCTTTGTTGATTATACAATAGGGGATTCAATCAATAATGCTTCTGATTTTAATCCTATTCTAGTAACGGCTTCTGCAACCAGTATTGATGTTGATCTGAATTTGACAGCAGTAGCTAACGCAAGTATAGTTCTAATTACAAATTCACAAAATACTGTTTTAGTCAGTAATTCATTAGCGGTTGCTCAGCAAGCTGAAACAACAACAAAAAGCTGTCAGAAGAATCTTCCCTTTGTGTCGTTCCTTAAGATTGGTCAAACTAGCCTGGAAGTAAAAGATTTACAGGAATTATTGCAATGTTTGAATTATTTGCCAGCCGATGTGGTGGTTAATGGCCATTTCGTCACTGCCACTGAGACAGCTGTGAAAAAATTTCAACTTGCCAATAATCTCGATCCCAAAGGTTATGTCGGCCCGGGTACCAGGGCGGTCTTGAATACTTATTAAATAATATAATAATTAATTTTAAAAATCCTATGGAGTTTATCAACTCAATCGGAGAAGCGATTTTAGAGGCTCTGACCTCTCTTTGGGAAGGCTTGGTCGTGTATTTGCCAAGTTTGATTGCCGGCATTATCATTTTGATTATCGGCATTTTCCTGGCTAAAGCCATTGAAAAATTGGTGGAGAAAATTATTGCGGCTGCTAAAATCGACGACTTAATCAGTAAAATCAATTTAGTCAAAAAAATCGAAGAAGGCGGCACCAAAATTGTTTTTTCTCAGATTTTCGGCTGGCTGGTTAAATGGTTTCTGTATGTAGTTTTGTTGATTGCAGTTTCTGAGATTTTAAAGCTGGGTCAATTCACTATCTTCTTGAAAGACATTGCCATGTATCTGCCCAATGTTATTATCGCAGTTTTGATTTTAGTTGTCGGTTTTGTCCTGGGCTATTTTGTGGATGATTTGATTGTCAGAATTTTAAAGAGCACCAGAGAAAAATTGGGCAATTTGGTCGGCGCTGTCGCTAAATGGGCAATTATTGTTTTTGCCATTTTAGCTGCCTTGATCCAATTGAAAGTCGCTGTTTCTTTAATCCAAATGTTATTTACCGCCATTGTCTTTATGATTGCCTTGGCGTTTGGATTGTCATTTGGCCTGGGCGGCAAAGAAGCGGCTAAGGAAATGATTGAAGAAGTTAAAAGGGACATCAAATAGAAGTCCGAAGTCCGAAGTCCGAAGTTTGAAGAATAAAAGGAATAATAAAAACCCTGTTTCGTAAGAAGCGGGGTTTTTTGGTATAATAAAGTTAGATTATGGATTTTAGATTATAGGTTTTAGTTTAATTATTGAAATATTTTATTTTAGAATCTATAATCCAAGATCTAAAATCTAAAATCTAAGTCTATGAACCAATACATTTTAAAATTCTCTCAAGTAACAATTCAAGACCTAGCCAAAGTCGGTGGTAAAAATGCTTCCTTAGGAGAAATGATAAGGAAATTAAAACCCAAAGGAATTACTATCCCTGATGGATTTTGTACTACGGCAGAGGCTTTTAAGTACTTTTTAGAGTACAATAAAATACGGGTAGATATTAGTAATATTTTGCTAAAATTAGGTAAAAATAAGGGAAGAGATTTGGAATCAGCTGGTAAGAAAATTCGGCAGATGGTTGTGACGGGCAAGTTTCCGGCTGATTTAGAAAAACAGATAATTAATTCATATCAGGAATTATCCATACAATATCGGGTCGCTAATGTTGATGTGGCGGTGCGTTCCTCGGCCACGGCTGAAGATTTGCCTACCGCGTCCTTTGCCGGTCAGCAGGAGTCATACTTGAATATTAAAGGTAATAAAGAATTATTAAAGGCTATAAAACTCTGCTTTGCCTCATTATATACTGACCGCGCCATTTCTTACCGTATTGACCAGGGCTTTAAGCATGACAAGGTTTATCTTTCAGTCGGTATCCAAAAAATGATACGTTCTGATTTGGCGTCTGCCGGAGTTATTTTTACCATTGATACCGAATCAGGCTTTAAGGATCTGGTTATAGTAAATTCTTCTTATGGCTTGGGCGAGAATGTGGTTAAAGGCAGAGTGACCCCTGATGAATTTTTTGTCTATAAGCCAAAAATGGCGATTATTAAAAAGGAGCTGGGTAGTAAGAAACAGAAATTAATTTATACTACTGATTTGGCCAAGCCGACAAAAAATATTTTGGTTAAGGATAAAGACAGAAAACAATTTTCTTTAGCTGATAAGGAAATATTACAGTTAGCCAAATGGGCGTTGGTAATTGAAAAGCATTACAAACGCCCCATGGACATTGAATGGGCTAAAGACGGGCAGACAAATAAATTGTATATTGTTCAGGCACGGCCGGAAACTGTCAGGTCTGCCGCAAATTTAAATATCTTGGAACAACACATTTTAACTGGCAAGGGGAAGGTTTTAATTACTGGTGAAAGTATTGGCCAGAAAATTAGCGCCGGCAAAGTGCATATAATTAAAAATGTTAAAGAATTAAGTAAATTTCAGGCCGGCGAAGTTTTAGTGACGGAAATGACTGATCCTGACTGGGAGCCGGTTATGAAAAAGGCTTCAGCCATTATCACTGATTCAGGCGGACGTACCTGCCACGCCGCCATTGTTTCCCGCGAACTGGGTGTAGCGGCTATTGTCGGTACAAAAAATGCCAGTAAAATACTTAAATCAGGTCAGCCGGTTACAGTGAGTTGCGCCGAAGGTGAAATCGGTAAGGTTTATCAGGGAATTTTACCTTATAAAATCAGGAAAACTAATTTAAAAAGCATTTCCGCCAGAGGCGGATCCGCCTCCGGCGGAAAGCAACCTAAAGTTGCTATTATGATGAACTTGGGTGATCCGACTCAAGGCTTTAAATATTCATTTTTACCCAATAGCGGTGTGGGTCTGGCGCGTTTGGAATTTATTATTACCACCTATATAAAAATTCATCCCTTAGCTTTGACGAATTATCACAAATTGTCGACTAATTTAAGAAATAAAGTTGACGAACTAACTTCAGCGTATCCAAATAAGACGCAGTTTTACGTCGATCAATTAGCTTACGGTATTGCCCAAATTGCGGCTGCTTTTTATCCCAAAGATGTGATTGTGCGCTTTTCTGATTTTAAAACCAATGAATATGCTAATTTGATTGGCGGGGAATTGTATGAACCTAAAGAATCCAATCCCATGATTGGCTGGCGCGGGGCTTCCCGGTATTATGATCCAAAATTTAAGCCGGCTTTTGATCTGGAATGTCGAGCTATTAAAAAAGTTAGGAATGAAATGGGGCTGACCAATGTCAAAGTTATGATCCCGTTTTGCCGCACACTTACTGAAGCCAAAAAAGTTATCCAGATATTAAAGCAAAACGGTTTAGTCCAGGGTAAAAATGGCTTGCAGGTTTATATGATGGTGGAAATTCCGGCCAATGTTATATTAGCGAACGAATTTGCGGACATTTTTGACGGATTTTCCATCGGTTCCAATGATTTGACTCAATTAACTCTAGGTCTGGATCGTGATTCAGAATTAATTTCCAATATTGCGGATGAAAGAAATGAGGCAGTAATAAAATTAATTAAGCAAGCAATTAAAATAGCCAAGCAAAAGAAAATAAAAATCGGCATTTGCGGCCAGGCGCCCAGTGATTTTCCGGCCTATGCCAGATTTTTAATGAAGGAGGGGATTGATAGCATGTCTTTAAACCCTGATACAGTCATTAAGACCACGCTTGACTTGAATAAGGGATGATGTTAAGGTCATTAGAAGTCTGGAGCAAGCCATCCTACACATAAAGCTACGGTTGGCGAAGGAGGGGAACATGTCGAATTGGTGGGAAACGGAAGAACCTATTGCGCTCAAGGTGGAACTGAACAAACAATGCCCTCATTGTGATCAGCCTTTTAAGCATGCTGCTTTGGTACAAATACCTGTTACCAAAGAGCCGTATAAGGTGAATTGCACAAATTGTGGCCGGGAAGTCGAGGTGGTTTGGATCACTGATCCTCATGATGGGGTTTTATACCCCACTTTTACCAAATTGCCTATTATACCTCAGTCACAGCCGTCACAGGCGCAAGTCTGAATCTAAGCAAAAGTCTGCCCCAAGAGGCAGGCTTTTTTCTTATTATTAAAAGTTAAGCCAATATTAGCTACAAAAATGAAGTCTGAAGGTCAAAGTCCTGCCTTCGCTGAAGCTACGGCAGGCAGGCCGAAGTCCGAAGGACGAAGTTTAAATAATACTTTCACTTTTGTGATGTAAAATTTTTAGATCTTATACCCTGCTTTAGCAGGTGCCCAACGAATACGGTCTTTACGGACGGCGCCCACTAAAGTGGGGTATAAGTTTTTGTTTTTAATTTGGCTAAAATTGGCTAGAAAAATGCTTGACTTTTCCAGCTAAATATGCTATAATGGATGTAGGTTCAAGTGGAAAAGTTGCTAAAGTGGAAGCGGATAGCTTAAAGGAGAAATGTTCATGCGGAAGCTGGATCATGCGGAAAAGGTGGACTTGTGGAGTACGATTTCGTTCATTTTCGCCGTAATTTGCGTGTTTTTGATCTTCAATCAGCTGGTTCCTCCAGCGGTTGATGAGTTCGTGCCGACCATTTTACCCTGTTGGGTACTCGGTCTCTTCTCGGGACTGACAATTATATCGGCACTTAACTCATTTCGGCATGCACGCAAAGCGACTCGCGGAGCTTTTAGGCTCCAGACAATCAAAGAAATCAAATCCGGGCGGATTTTCTTTTAAGAAAACGCCCCCTCGGCTAGAGGACTCCCAGCGGGTCCTCTTCTTTTTGACTAAAAAAACGCGTATAATTTAGTTATAGTTTGTGATCTATCTTTATTAATTTGTTGGTTTAAAATGGTTGATAGGTTACTAATTTGCTAATTAGCTACGAATCTACTAATAATCTGTACATTTGTAATTAATTTGTAAATCTGTAGCAATATGACTTTTAAGCAATTATTGCAGACAATTTCAAAAAAAGAGTGGCGCTGGGTTTTGATTCTGGCGCTGATTTTAATTACGCTGACTTCCGTACCCTATATTTACGCCTATTTAAATACTCCAGGCGGATATTTTTATAATGGTTTACACGCCTTAACTCCGGGTGATGTTTCAGTTTATTTCTCTTATATTAATCAAGTTAAGGCGGGACATTGGCTGCTGCAGGATTATTTTACATCTGAAGCGCAAACCGGAGGATTATTTAATATTATCTGGCTGGCCATTGGCCTGCTGGCTAAATTATTTAATTTGAGCGCACCTTTGGCATGGCAAATCAGCAGACTGGTATTAATTCCGGTTTTTTTAGCGGTTATATATATTTTCATCAGTTATTTTTGGGCTGAAAAAAATAAAAGACTGCTGACTTTTTTGTTTGCCTGTTTTGCTTCGGGTATTGGCGCCTATTTTACCCTGGCCTTGGAAAAGATTTTTTATGCCAGTTTGCCGGGCTATATATATAAATGGCCCATTGATTTGTGGATGCCGGAAGCCAATATTTTTTTGACCATCTATCATAGCCCATATTTGATGGTTTCGGTCATAATGCTGATGTTAAGCTTTCTATTCCTGTTATTGGCATTAAGTAATAATGATTACCGCTATAGTGTTATGAGCGGTATTTTGGGCTTAATCTGGTTTAATTTTCATCCTTATTATTTTCCTTATTTTTTTCTGATTTTCGGGATTTATTTGGCTATCTTGATTTTGAAAAATAAAAAAAACTACGGCTTGATCTGGCATTTTTTGCTTTGCCTGGTTTTAAGCGCGCCGTCGATTATTTATCATTATTATAAAATAAAAACTGATTTGGTTATCGGCGCGCGAGCCGGCCTGAATATCAGCCTGACTCCGCCTTTGATTTTTGTATTTTTAGGCTTTGGGTTTATTTTAATAAGCGCCTTACTCGGCCTTTATTTCCAGGCCAGAAAAAAAGAGCTTTGGTATAATGATAACTTGATTTTCCTGGCAGTTTGGTTGATCAGCGGTTTGGCACTATTATATTGCCCCATTTCATTTGCCCGTCGCTTTGCCGAAGGGCTGGAAATCCCGATGTTAATTTTTACCATTGCGGCCATTTGGGAGATTAAGGCTTTTTTGATTTTAAAATTTCATAAAACCCATGACTTCTTAAAGGGCAATTATGCTTTGTTGATTTTTTTATTTCTAATTTTATTCGGGTTTTCTACTCTTTTTAATGTTTTGCGCGATATTGTTTATTTTCAGGAACATTATTATAAATATTATATTCCTTTGGAGTATCAGGCGGCGGCTGATTGGCTGCAAGAAAATAATGCGGATACAGGCGCTATTTTAAGCAATGAATTCAGCGGCTCGCTGCTTCCTTCCCTGACAAATTTGCATGTTTACATTGGGCATGATCAGGAAACTATTTATTATGAGGAAAAATCCGGACGGCTGGCTGAATTTTGGAATAATAAATATGAAGATCAAGCAGCCTTGGAGTTTTTCAAGAAATATGGCATCAGTTATATTTTGTATTCTGATACTGACCGTAAATATTTCGCCTATCAGGCAGAGCAAAAGCAATATCTGGCTAAAGTCTGGCAGCAGGGACAATTGGAAATTTATAAAGTAAAATATTAGTTTTATGTTTAATTTTCTACACACTTTTTACCCCAATCCGATATTGCTGCAAATCGGCTGGCTGAAAATTCACTGGTATGGTTTTTTAATTGCGCTTGGCGCGTTACTGGGACTTTTGGTGTTTTTGCACCTGGCCAAACAATATGGGCTGAAAAAAGAACAGGTTTATGACCTGACGTTTTATCTGGTGATTTTTGGCCTGATCGGCGACCGTTTATATTATGTTATTTATGCCTGGCCGTATTATTCCCAAAACTGGCTGGACATTTTTAAAATCTGGCAGGGGGGATTGGCTATCCATGGCGCTATGATTAGCGGCTTAATCGTTGTTTATATTTTTGGCAAAAAACAAAAAATCAATCCCTGGCTTTTGGCTGATTTAGTGGTCATTGCCCTGGCTTTGGCCATGGCAATCGGACGTTGGGGCAATTATTTCAATATGGAGCTTTTTGGCCGGCCGACTGATTTGGCCTGGGGCATTCCGATTGCGCCGGAAAACAGGCCGGCGGAATTTTTGACTCAAAATTATTTTCACCCCACATTCTTATATGAAAGCATTTGGAATTTTATTATTTTCATCAGTTTGTTTGTCTGGCATCAGATCCGTTTGGCCAAAAATATCAGCCAAAGGCTGACCAGCCTTGGGCTGGAAATCAAAAAACCCGATTTGAATCGGGGTTTTGGCAATATTACCTTGGTTTATTTAATCCTATATTCTCTCGGACGTGTGGGTACTGAGTTTTTACGCCTGGATTACAGTCCCTACTTTCTGGGATTGCGTTGGGCTCAATTTACCAGCCTGCTCATTATTTTTGGCTGTATTTGCGTTATTGTCTATAAAATCGTCCTGAAAATAAAATCCGGATCTAAGGCTGCGGGTTGAGTTTTCTCAGCTTATGTTCGTTTAAAAGCATGATTAAATAGAAAATCGCTAGACAAATGCCGATCAAAATGGAATAGCTGTTATTATTATGCATTAAATTAAAGCCATAGAGCAGCAGGAAAATAATAATCGGCAATTCTTTGTATATATCATTGGCCTTGAAATTGAATTTATATAATTTTACCATGATCAGATTAATGACCAGGCTGATCGCCAGCCATTTTATCGCCTCATTATAGCTGAATTCGCCAGGTGAAATGACCACGAAATTTATTGCAAATAAAAGGGAAGCAGTAATCACGATAAATGTCCCGTAATATTTTTTTATCAGGCTGTAAAGCCTGATTTTTTGCGCAAATATCAGGCAGCAGGTTAAAAAAATCGGAATCAGAAAAATTATAATGAGATTTTTTAAAGTAAGAGTATGGGCCAGATCAGCTTTAGTTAAGGAAGTGAAAATGGTTGTTTTGAAAAAAGGTAATTGCAAACTATTATAGGTAAAAAGCAGATATTCAAAAATAAACGGCAAGAGTAAAAAGGCCAAAGTCGCGACCATCCCTCTCAAGAATCCCAAATAGGCAAATAAGCAGATTAAGGTCAGGACAAAAGCCAGAAAAATAGCGATAAAGCCGTACATCGGTTCAGTATAATTAAAACTAACCAAGAGAATGACAATGAAGAAACTGAATAAAATTAAAGTAAAATTACGCATAATGATATAAGGGTTAAGTGATATATATACTGTTACTATTATAGCATTTTTTAGGTGTTTAGTTTAATCGGGTAGGGAAATGTGGTATAATTAGTATAATATCGTTAATCGCTATTCGGTATAGTTTGGCGTTACGCTAATCGGTTATCGTAAAACGTGACGTAAACCGTTTAACGTAAAACGAAACGTTAACCGATTCCGTATGACGTAAAACGAATGTAATTTTATGGCTAAAACATTACTTTACGATTACCAATACATGTCCTCCTCCAAGGTGGGTAATTTTGGGTTTAAGCAGTCTGAACTGGCCGGTTTGGGGCGGAAACTAAAGCAGATAAACCTTAGGCTGGAGAAAAAAGCTGATAATCCAGATTTAAGCTTTAGAAAATTACCATATGACCTGGCTGGCGCTGATATTATTCAAAAGCTGGTTAAGAAATTACAGCCAAAGTTTGAGACTTTAGTAGTGGTGGGAATTGGCGGTTCAGATTTAGGCGCCAAAGCCCTGGTGCGGGCGCTGGCTTCAAATCAGCAAAAAGTATATTTTTCCGGGGATACGACAGATCCTCAGGCCTTTAAAAGTTTACTGGCAAAAATTGATTTTAAGAAAACATTATTTAATATAGTGTCCAAGTCTGGCAATACCCTGGAAACTTTATCGAGTTTTATTTTTTGGCGTGATCAGGTAATAAAAAAAGTCGGTTACAAAAATCATAGCCAGCATTTTATTGTTACGACCAATATCCAGGGCGGAAAATTAATGAATTTGGCTATAAAGGAAGGTTATGCGATTTTGGCGCATTATTCCGGAGGTGGACGCTATTCCGTACTATCGGTTAACGGGCTTTTCCCTGCTGCCTGGCTGGGCTTGGATATTAAGATGCTGCTTAAAGGGGCTCAGGTTATGGATAAGCTGGCCAAGGAAAACTCCTGGCAGAAAAATCCGTCTTTTATTTACGCGGCTTTGCATTATTTAGGCTATAAAAAGAGGGGACAGCATATCGCCGTATTGATGCCTTATCTGGAAGCCTTAAATAGCTTCGCGTTTTGGTATCGCCAGCTTTTAGCTGAAAGTTTGGGTAAAAAATATGATTTAAACGGCAAGTTAGTGTCAGTTGGCATGACTCCCATTGCCTCAGCTGGTCCCAAAGATCAGCATTCACAATTGCAGCTTTACAATGAAGGCGCCAATGATAAAATTTTTACTTTTGTTACAGCGGCCAAGTCACCAGTTGATTTTAAATTGCCGTTATACAAAGATTCGGGCCTTGGCTTTTTAGCCGGTAAAAGCCTGGGTCAGATTTTGAATATTGAACAACAGGCAGTGGCCTGGTCTTTGATGAAAAATAATAGGACAAACGGTACTTTAGTTTTACCTGAACTGAATGAATATTGCCTGGGACAATTATTCCAGTTTTTTGAGCTGGCCACGGTTTACCTTGGCGAACTTTTAGGCATTAATGTTTTTGATCAGCCGGGTGTGGAGGATTCAAAGAAGCAGATGATGAAGATGCTTAAATAATTGAAAGTTCAAAATTAAAAGTGCATAGTTACAATTAATAATTAAATTTAGGAAAGGCGCCTGAGGTATTTAGGTGCTTTTTGGTTTTGTTATTCGTCTTTAGGCTTCGTTTGGCGTTACGTTATTCGTTTTACGTTTGACGTAACAGATGTCGAAACCGTATTACGATATACGATATAATGGATTGACAAAAATCTTAAAATGATATATTGTAAAATATTGGTAATTTAACGTTCATTAAAACCATTCGATAAGCGAGGAGGTCTGTCATGGAATATTTCGGAGATTTGCATACGCATACTGCCCATAGCCGGGAGGTAAATAATTTTTTACGTTTACGGCTGGCAAGCTTTAGTGCAGCTAAAGGAAAAATGCCCGGTTTAACTATTGTGGGCATGGTTGATCATGATACCATGAACGCGGTTGAACCCATGTATCGGGTCAGAAAAGAATTTCCCAAAGCGGATTTACCCATTATTTTACCCGGTATTGAAATTTCTGCCAGCTTTAGACATCCGGTTAAGGCCGGCATAATCGTGGAAACAGATATTCTGGGGTATTTTCCCCAATTGATTGAAGAAAATTTTGCCGACTTGAGACAAATAAACGCCATTATGCAGCCTGAGATGCTGAGAGTGATCGGGGGTAAGCAAAAAAAGAATGTCAATTTGAAACTGGAATACTTCATGATTCAAGGCGTAATCCCTCGTAGTATCGACATTAAGCTTATTCAGCAAAAAGTTCACGAGCGCTATCAGCAGGATGTTCTTTTAATGGCTGCCAATGACCCTAAAAGCGGTGATATTCTCAATTGGCCTGTCCATTACTCAGGCAAGCTGATCATTGATTTACTGCTTGAATTGGGGATCATAACATCTGCTAAGGAGGGGAAGCTCTATACGATGAGAAAGAGAGCTGATTATGTTCAGCAGCTGGCGGAAATACTCCTGGCCAAGCATGGTTTATCCCCTGAACAGGCTCAAGAGCAAGCCGCTAGATTGCAGGGGAGTTGCCAACCTTCACTCTCGGATGATTATTACAAAATTTCAACCGCCGATGCTATTAGGCTAATAGTCAAAGCCGGCGGTATTGCAGTTTTGGCTCATCCCATGGTGTCCATAAAACAGTTTGGCAATGATGCTGCCGCTTTCCTTTCTTTTTGCAAACAGGAACTACTGCCTTGTGGCTTGCAGGGGATGGAAGCGTTTTATCCCAAACAGGAAGAATACACTTATCAAATTATTGATTTCTGTCACAGTAATCGGCTATTAATTACTGGCGGCTCTGATGACCATCAGGATGGACGGAATTCAATCGGCGACAATAATTCCAGGTGTTCGCTTGAATATCTCAAGGCAATGTTGCCTGGCATTCTCTAACCCAATAACGGTCCGATGAAAATCGGGCCGTTTTTTTATATTGACAAAATCATAATATTTTGCTAATATAGTATATTCTTTGAAAATCAATTAAATAGGAGGCTGTTATGATAAATCTTAACGATATCGTTACTTTGAAGGCAAAGTCCAAGCATGGCAAAGACCGTTTGCACCAGCACGGATCCATTTGGGAAGTCATTGGTTTGGGCACTTTTAAGGGTGCTGCCGCTGTTTCGTTGCAGAGTGCAGGCAAAACGTTTCGGCAAGGTCAGGAAATGACCCATGATAAGCGTTGGGTTCATTTGAAAGATGATCCGGATTTTGAAATCATGCCTTAAACACCACAAGGTTAAAAAGGAGTAAACCATGACTGAAAAAGTTTGCGTTGATCCCTCGGCGTCTGAAGTCCCTTGCTGCATTTGCGGCAAGCTGGTTAAACCCTGCAGCAGTGAAGAACCCGTTGACGGTCCTGACGGCTGCGATTACTGTTGCCCCGTACACCAGGATGGTTGTGAACTTTCTGACGGCCGTTGGGTTTGTTCGGAAAAATGCTGGGATGAGGCCGTAAGGAGAGTGGATCTTAAGCATATTGGAGTTTATAAATTCGCAATGCTTATGTATGCTACTTATGCGGTTTTTTCTCTCTTGGTCACGCCGACTGTTTATAACGTGTCAGTTTGGCTGGCCTTGGTATTTGCGGGAACCTGCATCCTGGCGGTACGTGGTTTTCTTGGTGCTTACAAAAACTGGCTACAGCTCGCCAATACCATGCAGGAGGAAGCTGATGGATAACTGCCGGTACGCAAAAATCGCGGGTAAGTGTCTGCGTCAGCTCCGGGAAGAAGCTGGTTACAAGACCAGAGAGGACGCAGCTGCCAAAACTTCCTTGACGGTTAAGGAGCTTTATTACTGGGAGGAAATTGCCCCTCCTTTGCAGTTGACTGAGATTTTTCAGCTTTGCTGCATCTACAACATCAAGGTTTCTGAATTTTTTGCCAAGCTGGAAGATTTTCAGCCTGATAAGAAAAAGAGCAAATAATCAATTTTAGCCCTCGCGTCGCGGGGGCTTTTAATTTAATGAAAATATCTGTTGAAATGGCGTTTTGTTAATTAAGCTGGGACTATAATTTTTTGATAATTTTTGTTAAAATGAATATAGACTATGAATAACAAAATTATTTCATCATTAATTGCTTTAGCGACTTTTTCTGCCGCTACTATTATATTTATTACCATAATGAGCACTTTTAACCTCTGGCGGGTAGCTCCAAAGTGGTCTAGTACTTTTAAAATTGAATTATCAGGATTATTCAATCTAAATAAACCGATAAAAAATTATTATACGGATAATACTAATTATGTTCTCAAAGGCAGTTTAAAAGAAGCATTAGCAACTAAAGTAAGCGATATATGTTTAAATGCCAAGGAATTAGAGTTAGCTAATCTTATTAATAATTACCGGAGCTCAAAAAATTTAAATGTTCTGCCCGTAACTAAAAGCTTAACTTATGTCGGTCGGGTTCATATATATGATCTCATTGAAAATCAGCCTTACTTAGGCAGCAGATGCGATCAACACAGCTGGTCAAAATCAAATTTATGGACTGGAGGCTGTGCCGGAGATTTTAAATATGATCTGGATTTAGTTAGAGCTAAAGCGCGTGAACTTAAAACCGGTTACAATTATGATATTTGGGAGATAGTAGCTTCCGCTTGGTTTGGCGAAAAGGTTAATGGTGAATGGGTGGATGAAAAAAATAGGCAACCAACTTATGATTATTCTATGACAAGATATCTTGATGATTGGAAACATAGCCCCGGCCACAACGACGAAATTATTAATACAAATGACTATAGCGATCGGTACTGGCAGGCAATGGGTGTGGCTGTCCGTGAAAACTACGCTATTGTCTGGTTTGGGGAAAATATCGATTCTAATGGCAATGCCTCACGGTGTCAATAAATTTATAAAAGTGTTATATAGTGGTATTGAAGGCTCCCTTAGACCTTGCCAAGTATAGTAATTACTGCTATAATACCCTCACAAGGCTTAAAAACCTTATTTTTATTTTGGAGATAATAGCAGTCGGTGACAAGACTGCCTTGAACTCATTAGCTCCAAAATTATCCAGTTATTATTATGGCTATCAGTTATTAGTCATCCTGGAGCGGTAGCTCAGTTGGTTAGAGCGCCGCCCTGTCACGGCGGAGGTCGCGAGTCCGAGCCTCGTCCGCTCCGAAGCAAAATAGCATCCGAGAAATCGGGTGTTATTTTATTTCTGTAATAAAAAACCCCATTGATATTATCGCCGGGGATGATTGGGTCGGGGAATGCCCGATCATAACGGGTGATCGATTTTTCCCTTCCAGTCGTCCTGAAAACCACCTCTCCTTTCGTCTTCCTTGAACATCCAGTTCAAGGTTGGCGCCATGGCCTTAAAGACCTTTTTTTGCTGGGCAGGCGTCATCTTGAGGAACTCCGAGGGCTTGATGATTTTGGAACCCTTTTCCTTCCGTATCTTAGCCATGGTAACCTCCTTTAATGAGACTAATTACCTTAGTGAAAATGCTAAAGTAATATAGTATATTAGCATGATTCTTTAATTTTGTCAATCCACTGCTTCAACATAGTCAACTAGACCCCGCTCCAGCAAAACAACCCCATGTTCGGGGTTGTTTTTGTATAGAGTGTAACTTTTCAAATAAAAACCCCCGAATCATGTTGATTCGGGGGCGCGGTTTATTTCTTACTGGTTAGGAAAAATTTAAGATGAGCGTCTCGAACTTCCTGTTTCCTCTGGTCGAGCTTGGATTGCTCCTGTTCGAGATCTTCAATATCCTTGGCTAAACCCAGTAATGGGTGATCTGGCGGCAGGGTTTTTATGTCAATAAGGTTTTGTTTATAGATGCTGCCCAAACGTTCAAGTCTAACCTCTTTTAATTGAACCAGAAATTCGAAATCTCCTACGCCTTTATTATCTAATTTTTGTACAATTGCATCAGTTCCATTCATTTTGATAACGGTTTTTGTTTCCGGGAAATAAACTCCCAGGCATTCGTAGCTTTGCTCTCCGGCATGGCAATCGCCGTCAAATTTTTCTGTAAAGAACACTGCCAGCATGGTTTGTCTCCTTTCGAGTTTGGTGAAAGTATTATATGGTTTGGTTTAGAATATGTCAAACAAATAACACGGGGTGATGCGAAATTAAAAAAAGACCCCGGAAAGTTTTCTCGGGGTCTAGGATTCATCGGTTAAATCAGGATATTTACCAATTATGATTTGTTGAATTTCCGGGTCATCATTCCCATCTTCATCAGTGTTCATGTAGGGTGCAATGCTGACGGTTTCATTGGCTAAAATTTTTTCAAAGCATTTTTCGCAGAAAATATCAGGCAGTTTTTGAGCCTGGGCTTCGGTCAGCAAAATAAAATTAAGGTCATACTGGCTGCCAAAGCCGCCATAGATAATATTGGTAATACCATCGGGTAAGTGGATGATCAGTGATTTCTGATGCCAA
Organism: Candidatus Parcubacteria bacterium; assembly: GCA_026395755.1. Lineage (GTDB taxonomy): Bacteria > Patescibacteriota > Patescibacteriia > CAIXNZ01 > CAIXNZ01 > JAPLYC01. Next base: position 17,242 of record JAPLYC010000056.1, read on the forward strand.
ATGAATTTGGTGACAAATTTTGCCGGCTTGCCTTGCTCAAAGAGCACCGCGCCCAGAGTCTGATTGGTTAAAGGCTCTTTGGTGAAAATGAAGCAATATTCCGTTGCCTTGGTGTCTTTATTATAACCGCAGACTTTGCATTTCATTTGAGGCTCCTTTTGCTTGGTTTTATATCCAATGTTTTTTTAATGTAAATGATCAGGAGGTAAATTTAGCAAAATTTTTGGGTTTTGTCAAGGTGAGGGGTTGTCATTTTCATTTATTTTTGTTAAAATATTTTATATGGGTAAAAATTTTTTATTATATTTAATAGTTGCCATCGGCCTGATTTTTGCCGCTGGTTTTGTATTTGCCAAAATTGAAAAAGATACTGATAAGGACGGGTTGTCAGACAGGGAAGAACAGCAAATTTATAATACTGATCCGCTTAATGCTGATAGTGATAAGGATAGTTATTTGGACGGGGTAGAGGTTTCTTTTGGGTTTTCCCCCCTTAAAGACAATCAGGCAAAGTTGACCAAGGTTAATCTTGATGTCCCCTATATCAATGAAGCTCCTGATAATAATTGGACCGGTCCCTGGAAAAATGCCTGTGAAGAAGCGAGTATGGCCATGATTGAAAAATATTATTTTGGGAAAAGCACCGTAGCCATCAGTGAAGCAAAAGTTTTTATGTCTACGATGTTTACTAAACAAAATACTATTTGGGGAACAAATGCCGACTCTGACGCCAAACGCACTGCTCAGTTAATTAATGATTATACTGTTGCCAACGCTAAAATTGTTGATAATCCGTCTGTCGAGGATATTAAAAAAGAACTGCAGCAGAAACATCCGGTAATTTCTCTGCACTATGGTTTTGACCTGAAAAATCCCAATATTCCTTTTGTTCCGGCATCCAGAGGCGGAACTTCGTATCATATGTTGGTAATAAAGGGGTATGATGATGAAAATAAAGAATTTATAGTCAATGATACTGGTGACCGTAATGAAGGCGACGGTTATCGCTATGATTATGATTTATTTATGGACTCGCTCCATGATTATGATTTTAGCACTCATAAAGCCAACGGGCCGGCCAGAGTGATATTTACTTCTGCGAAACTGGTCAAATTGACTGATAATCCGAAAGTTTTTTATGTTCATGACAGTATTAAACAATATATACCTAATGCCACGATTTTTTTGGCCAAAGGCTGGAATTGGGATGCTGTTAATGTAGTGACTAAGGAATGGTTGGATACTTTTCAATTGGGGGAAGATATTAAATAATCGTTTATCGTTGTTCGGTTTCCCGCCTCCGCCCTTCGCTCTGCTCAGGGCTATGGCGGACAGGCGTTTGACGTTTCGTCTATCGGAAAACGTAAAACGTAACGTAAGCCGATACCGATAAACGTTTAACGTATATAAAAATTATGAAGAAGTTATTATTATTTTTCGCCCTGACAGCGCTCTTGACCGGCTGCGCCGCTAAAGAGTCAGATGTCCAGGTAAACACAAACACCAATATGAACACCATTGCAAACGCCAACGTAAACACACAGGCGGATAAATTACAGCAGGCTTATGCCAAATTAGGCCTGGAAGATTTATTAGGGCAGTATAACGGCGCGATTTTAAAGACTTCAATGGGGGACATCAAAGTTAAATTTTACGGAGAAGATTCACCTTTAACTGTTAATAATTTTCTGAATTTAGCAAAAAAAGGATTTTATGACGGCACTTCATTTCACCGCGTCATCGCTGATTTCATGATTCAGGGTGGCGATCCTAATAGTAAAGATGATGACTGGTCAAATGACGGCATGGGCGGTCCGGCTTATAAATTTGCCGATGAATTTAACACTCATAAATTGGTCAAAGGCAGTCTGGCCATGGCCAATTCCGGTCCCAACACCAACGGCTCGCAATTTTTCATTGTGACTGCGGCAGCAACTTCCTGGTTAGACGGCAAACATACGAATTTTGGTCAGGTTATTGAAGGCTTGGATGTGGTTGAAAAAATAGGGGCGGTTAAGGTTAATGCCAATGATCATCCTCTCAAGGATGTGACGATAAAGAGTATAGAATTGATGAAAATTGATTAAGTATACTTAAAAACGTCCCTGCAAAACAGGGTTACTCGGTATTTGCTATACTTAAAGCAATAATTCTTAATTTTTTAATATGAATAATGAATTAGTTATTAGGGATAATAAATTGGCTATTTATGACAGAAAGAAACCCCTTGAGGCTAGAGTTCCCAAGCCTGAGGTGTATATTGAGAAATTAAGGGGGCTGGGTCATGAGGATCTGGCGCAGACTTATGAGAAGGTCATTTTAATTGCTCAGAAGATTAAAGAAGCCGGGGGCAAGGCTTTATTGGTCGGCGGTTGTGTCCGCGATATTTTTTTCCATAAAATATCCAAGGATTTTGATATTGAAATTTACGGCTTAACCCCCAAACAAATTGAAGATCAAGTAAGTAGCTTAGGTAAAGTTTCTGATGTGGGGAAGGCTTTCGGAATTTTGAAGATTTCTTTTGGCCAGGGCATTGATATTGATGTTTCCTTGCCACGCAAGGATTCCAAGGTCAGCGCCGGACACAAAGGTTTTGAAGTTAAGGCCGATCCCACCATGAGTGTGGCCGAGGCTGCCAAACGGCGTGATTTTACCATAAACTCCATGGCCGCTGATCCGCTGACCGGGCAATTGTATGATCCGTATCATGGCCTGGAAGATATTAAAAATAGAATTTTGCGTATAACCGATGCCGAACGTTTCCGTGATGATCCTTTGAGGGTGATGCGGGCTTTACAGTTTATCGGCCGTTTCGGACTGTCTTTGGATCACAAAAGCGCCAAAGTGATGATAGAGATGATTCCTCAGCTGAAAGAACTTCCCGAAGAACGTATTCTAGAAGAATGGAAAAAATTACTTTTAAAATCAGAAAAGCCGTCAGTTGGTTTATCCGCCGGTATGGCGCTGGGAATATTGAAAGAAATTCATCCCAGTTTCCCGCCTTTAGCCAAAATGCCCCAGGATCGCGAGTGGCATCCGGAAGGTAATGTTTGGAATCATACTTTAATGTGTGTTGACCAGGCAGCTCTGATTGCCAAACGGGAAAAATTAACGCCTGATGAAGCCCTGGTGCTTATTTTGGGCGCTTTGTGTCATGATCTGGGTAAGGCGACTACGACTAAATTTAGGGCTGATGAGGAAGGGAATGTCAGGGTAATTTCATACGGTCATGAACCAGAAGGCAAGGATCCGACGTTGAAATTTTTACGACAGATTAAAATGGATACTGAAATAACAGATAAAGTCGTGCGTTGCGTGGCCAATCATTTATTTCCGACTTTTTTATATGAAGAGGAAGTTAAAAAAGGAGTCAGAGTCTCTGACGGCGCTATCCGGCGTTTAGCCAAGAAAATATACCCGGCAACTATCAGGGAATTAGTTTTAGTCGCTGAATCTGATCATTTGGGGAGAGGACCATTTCCTGATGAGCAAAATTCGGAACAAAAATTATTTCCTTCGAGTTTCCCGGCAGGCGAATGGCTGCTCGAACGCGCCAGAGTTTTGAATGTTGAAAAAAGTAAACCGGCTGACCTGTTGCTGGGCCGTGATCTTTTATCTTTAGGTCTTGAGCCAGGTCCTGCTTTTGGTAAGATCATTCATTTGGCCAATGATTTGCGCGACGATCACGAATATACTCAGGAAAAAATTATTGAAGTAATCAAAGGTTCCAAAAATAACGACGAAGCTTTGTCGAGATTGGAGAAATTAAAAGGTCAATAAAGTAAATAAAAAAGAATCCCCACCGTTAAACGATGGGGATTTTTATTTTATTTAGAGAAAAGGGAAAATGACTTCTCCAGATATTGACCGGCCATGTTCCAGTCAATCGGATCCAGCAGGTTACCGCTGGGTCGAAGTTTCCCCTCCGCATCCCAACTGATTCTTGGGAATTTCTCAAGCAGGGGAATCAGCAGGTCTGTGGTGGCAGGTCCCAGACCGCCACCTACTTCAAGGCTCAGATCAGGTCTGTCCTTGGCCAGTATTTCCAAAAAGGGGATTAAAGCTTGCGCATCCATGGGTTTGCCCTGGCCCATGCTTTTATCCAAAAGCACATAGTCCAGAGACTGGCCATAGGTTTTCAGCTTTTGAACCAGTTTGCCCGGATCATTGGCAATCATTTCAAAAGCCTTGGTTCCGATTTGCAGGATGATTTGGATCTGCGGGTTTTTATGCCGAAAGTCCGCGAGCACCATAGGATCAGGCCAGATCATGTCCAGCTGTATTGCGTGTAGGTTGTAACCTGACCAGTTTCTGGCTAATTGCAAACTTTTAGCAAAATCTCGATCTTTGTAATCTGCGTAATGCAGGACATTAAACACCAGAGGGTCGAGGATAAAGACGCCTGCAATCTGATGGTTGCGGGGAAATGCAGTTAAAAAGGGGGAAGGAATTTCATTAAGAGTTGTATAGCTCATCATGACCCCGACGCCCAGTTTTCTGACCGGCTGGACCTTGCCATTGTATTTTCTGGCAATGGCCAGCATTTGATATACCTGCTCTCTGGTCATGAAGTCAGTGATACTGATGAAAGGTACGTTCTTGTTCATAGCTGCACCTCCTTGTTTTCTGATAATTAAACTTAACGTAATTTAGCTAGTTTGTCAATATTCGATCAATTATAAAACCCCCGATGCCTAGACACCAGGGGTTTTAATGTTATTAATTGAGTTGCGCTGATACCAGATCCAGAGACTGGGACAATGCGCCGGAATTATCCAGGCTGATAAAGCCAGGATTAAGAAGCCTGAACAGATCGAGAATCATTTGGCTCCGGTAGTGATCGTGGACGACCATCTTGTCATGTGCGGTAAGTTCGGGTCGAGCCATGACTCGCCTCATCCATTCAGCCTTATCCTTGACCTGAATCAGGAAATTAAAATCCGGTCGAACCAGATTTTTGGGGATATACTGCCGCCATTTGAGCAGTGCTTTGGAACGCAGGCTGTCATTGAAAGCAAAGTGGTAAGCCAGCGTTGTCCAGACCCACCTGTCGCAAGCGACAGAGATGCCCTTAGCGAGCAGGGCTTTAATTTCGTCAGAAGCGTATTGCAGAGATTGCATGAATAACTGCATCCGCTTTTCGGTGTAGCTCGGTTTGCCATCCTCATTGAGTTTGAGACAACGATCGAAGAAAACAGCCGGCGGAGTTTTATAATACTCCCAACCTTCGTTTGCTCCGATCGTTTTGGCAATGGTAGATTTCCCTGAAACATCAAGGCCTTCGAAGACCACCATAATTCCTGGCATGACACACCCCCGGGGTTAAAGCGGCGCGTTTTGGTTTAGTTGCCTTTGACCAGATTGTTATTTCCTTCATGCGCGAATGCCAGGTATTCGCGCAGCAATTTTTGGTTGTTTTTGCCAACCTGTCCATCATCGGCTTCCTGGCCGATCAACATCAGCAGGTTTTTGCGCTGATTGGCAAAGTCGGCCATAACGTCAGCCAGCGTAACAGTCTCTTGGTTGCGGTAACAGTTGACCAGTTCTTTTATAAAGTAGAAATCCAGCTGGTAACTTTTAATCCGCAGATAGCTGGGCAGGATTTTGACCAAAGCTTTGGTCGCTTTTTCCCAAGCGGAAAAGGTTTTTTCAATTGCCTCAACGTCTTTGTCTAGGTATTTGGCCTGGTAACTGAGCTGACCTGGATCTTCTTCTCCAAGGAGGTTTTTCTTTTTGGCCAGATCAACATAAGGACTGCCTTTTTGGATGCGCAGGCTGCCCAGAATGCGCGAGTCAGTCTGGTGGATGCCGCTCTGTTCGATGAAAGTGATATTGTTGTGCAAATCATCCAGGGTTGCGACGAAATCGAAGAAGATAAAGCCAACTTCGATTTCCAGGCCGAGTTCGCGCAGAATTTTTATGGCGCGCAGATTATCCGAGACAGATACGCCTTTGCAGAAACGTTTGAGCTGAGAGGGACTGCCTGATTCAATGCCCAGATAGACGCGGCGCAAGCCGCATGACTTGAGTAGCGCGTAAACATTTTTACGCCTGATATTTTTTTCCTCTTCACCCGCGCGGGAGCTATAGATAGTATCCACACGGGCAGAGACATGGGTAATGGAAATGGTTTTGTTTGGTGTCTCGTTGTTTACTTTGAGTTCTTCGTTGATGCTCAGTATGCCTTTGGCAATTGCTTCGGCTCTGGCCATCGACGATTCAAACTCAGCAGGGCTGCGCATGGGGCCAAAAAATTCAGAATCCTTGAAATCGATATTTCTGACTCCCAAGGCGGCCAAATTTCGGATGTTGTTCAGTACGGTTTCTACGGAAAAGCCGCGCCAGCGCCAATTGCTATTGTGCTGGGCTTTTTCTTGGCCGTTATCAAACTGTTTCCTGATGGAACAGAAAGTGCATCTTCCCCAGGGACAGCCGCGACTGGTTTCCAAGGCGTGCACGTCCCATTCTTCATCGTAAATATCCGCTGGATTGACGATCTCCAACTGCGGATAATTGGCCAGATCAATCTGTTCGGGGGGACAGAGATGAATATTGCCGTCGAGATTGATAGCCACTCCGGCAATGTCTTGATAAAGCTGTTTGGAGCAGAAAGAAGGCAAATTCTCATTTGCCTTGAGCCCAATTTGGGTCAGAGCTTCTTCGCCTTCGCCGATTACCGCGAGCGCATCCTGAAAAGACGGCTGGACCAGAAGTTCGCCATAACCGTGGGTAGCGCCGATGTTGCCGATGACAAAAAGTGGCTTGGCGTTCAGGGCTTGTTCATTGACTCGGTCAATAATTTCCTGGGCGATTTTTTGCGTCGTCCATTTGATTGAAAGGCCCACAATCGTCGGGCCAGTCTGGCAAGTAACCAGAATTTCAGTGATAACCTGGGTGAGGGTATGGTGGAAATTTTCAGCCACAGTTTGTTCGTCGCTGTTGTAGGCTTTGAAAATCTTTTGCATATCCAACACTTGTATCGGAACGCTTTGGCACTTGGCCTTGAAATAGCCGGCCAAAACATTCACCGCCAGAGGCGCCTGGTAACGGGTAAGATAATCCGTGGAAATCAGATTGACGAGAATAACATTCAATCCCATGACACACCCC
>JAPLYC010000007.1 GCA_026395755.1 Candidatus Parcubacteria bacterium
TTTAGCCGCATTTTTCTGGGCATCAGCCCTGATCTGTTCTTGTTTGGCTTTAGCCGCGGCTTCTTTTTGAGCATTTTTACGAGCCGCTTCCTTTGCCTCTGTTTCCTGCTTTCTGCGAGCCAGCGCCTGCTTTTCAACGGTATTCAACATTTGTTTGCGTTCAGCTTCAATCTTTTTTTGCTGTTTTTTTATCGTTCTTCTTTCAACTTCCGTTACCATCAAAGCCTGGCCTCTGTTTAAATAGCTTTTAAATTTCGAGGTTATGGATTCCATGACATTCATCTTTTTCCATTCAGAACCGGCTTGCTTTAAGGCACTACCGATGTCCTCACGAAATTTAACATAATCGTTTTTCATGTCCTTCATTTGTTCGTTGACTGATCTTGCCTTATATTTAATATCATTTTCTAATTGACGCAAACGTTTTTTTACTTCCTTGGCGTATTCGGGAAGCCTGCCCTTATTTTCCAGTTTTTTAACCTGAAATTTTTCCTGACTAATAATTTCCTCGGTAACATCTTCGGGCACGCCCTGGCCTTGCAAATAATTTCTGAGTTCTTTCTCGTTAAATTTCGGGCCGGGTTTAATTTTATCAGGCTCAGTTTCCTGTTTACCTGCCATATTAGCTGCTGTCTTTACTTTTTCCATTACCGAGTTCATCAGCTCCTGCCTGCCTTCGGGCGATAATAACTTGCTTATATTGGAAAGTTTATTTCTTTGTAAAATTTTCGAGACTAAACTTTCAGTACGGTCAATTAAACCGCGAAGTTTATCAAAAAACTTATTAATACGGCCTTGTTTTTCCGGCTTGGCGCCGGCTTGATCCATTTGGCTGCCAATCAGCTCGTTCCAGACATCAAGATTTTTTTTCATATCCATATTTGCAGCCTGCAATTCCTGCGCTTGTTCATTTTCTTTCATTTCTGTTTTGACTAATTTTTTCTCATCACCCCGAACTTCAGGTGATAACGATGCGGTCGCTTTTTCTTTTCTTTTCATCTTTTCTCTCATTAAGGCGTCCCTCATTTTCCTTGCTTCATTTAAATCTTTCAAATCATCGGCTCTCGTTGTCACACCATTGAATTGTTTATAATAATTAGGGTCCTTAATGTGTTCATTCAATCCTCGCATCATATCTTCATAATGTTCCAACGCTTTTTCAATTGATTCTGTTCCTTCACGATTAAATCCGCTTAATATTGTATTCAGCAAAATTGCATCCTCTTTATTCCCTTTGCTCCCAAATTTAGCAGCCAACCTATCATTATCTTCCATTTGTCTTTTCAAATCAGCTTTAACATCATCAAATGATGGAGTTTTTTCCCTTTTTCTATCAATTTCAAGGGGGTTAATTTCCACTGGCTTGGCGGTCTCAACTTTTACTACTTTTTCCTGTTCCAAAGCTTTTTGAGCTTTGACTTTTTCCTGGCTGATAATTTGCTCGGCAATATCAGGGGGTACGCCCTGCATTTTTAAGCCTTCGCGCAATTTATCTTCGGAAAAAGAAGGCTGTTTTTCCCGCGCTATCGGAATAGCATTCACCCCAATACCTTGCGCCTTCAATTCAGCCGGGGTGAGAGCTTCACTAGCTTTAGTTTCGTTAGGTAGTTTACTAAAATCAACATTCGGAACTTCTAAGGGTAAAATTTCCTTTGGCATCGGTATTGCATTAATACCAATACCTTGAGCCTCCAATTCAGCTGATATTTTTTTCTGATAAGCATCGCCCAAACTTATAATCTTTGCTTCAACAGGTTTTAAGCGTTCCTGACCCTCGGCTTTTTCAGCCGGAGTACCTTTGAGCCGGTCTACGCTCGTGCCTAGATTTTCCCTGCCTTGTTGCATAGATGCTTCCATTTTAGATTTGATTCGGTATTGTGTTCTTTCCCTAAGACTTTCCAACCCTTCCTTGGTTGTAATTAAATTCTCAGGTTTAGGAACCGGTATTTCTGATTCTTCCATTTTTCTAGACAAAGAATCTTGTTCTAAATTGGGATTGCCGTTAACCATAAATAAATAATTAAAATTGTTTAATAATTTTTATATTTTATTGCGAATCTCCTGGATTCTTCTGCCTTCAAGCTCTTTAATAAATTGGCCGATAATGGCATTTTGCTCATCCTGCAAAATTTTAAGCTTTAACAAATAGTCCTTAAAAGTCGCCTCAATATTTTTTGCCTCTTGATTTATTGTTTGTTGATCAATATCTTGGGCCATAAAGATAATATTAAACTTTAATAAATTTTATCGAGTTTTTTCTTAGCCGCTGACAACGCCATATCTTCTTCAGCTTTCTTGGCCGTGGCGTCCATGGCTTTAAGAGTGGCAATGGCTTCATCCAAGACAGCCACGTACCTTGCACTCATTTTATTATTCAATTCCAAATACAATTGAGCCATATTGGTCAAAGCCGCGCCTCTTTCCTCGGATGTCAAATCGCTGGCCAATACCTCCTGAATTATTTCTTTGGCGTCACCATATTTACCCTTTGCCAAAAGATCAGCTAATTTTTTTTCATCGAATTTTTTAATATTTTTTGACATAAAAAAATTAATTTTAAACTTATTGTTTTAAGCCTAATAATTCCTGAACCTTATCTCGTAGCCCGTAAGTGGTAGGTAATTCTTCTTCTGACATACCTGCTATTTCCCCCGCGTTCATCATCGCCTTAGCAATCTTACTGGCAGCTTCCTGGCCAGTCATTTCCCTACCCTCAGCATCAACTAAACGAGGCAGTGTTTTTATATATTTAATAAGATCAACTATTTGTTTGGAATCATAAATTCCGTCAACAATTTCCTGAGCCTGATCCTCGGGACTTTTTTCATCTGTCGGTTGGGACATTTCAGCATCATGTATTCTGGCCAATTCCATAAGTTTAGTTGTAAATCCTCCGATATAAGTTATATCTTTAGTTACGTCATAAGGAGCATCTAAAACTTTTCTGGGATCATTTATTGCTGTAACAATCCAATCACGCATTTTAGCATTAATTTCTAAAGAATCCCTTATATTACTTCTTACATAATTTACTTTTAAACCATGATTTTCATCGATTAAATTCAACAAATCCATTAAATTTTTACATTTAATAATTTTATCAAAAAACATTTCCTCATCTATTTCATTTATTTTTTCAGCTTGAGATTCTGGTTCCGGTTCAGTTTTAAGCGCTTCTGGTTTCTTTTCACTTAAATCTCCTGTTTCAATTTTCTTTAATTGCTGGTTAATTTCTTCAATTTTAGCGGCTGCCTGCAATTGGTTACCCCTTAATTGCCCTAGCTCCGCAGAAATTTCCTTTCTTAATTTTTTATATTCGCCTTTGTTGATTATTCGGTTTGCTTTCAGTCTGTCCAAATAACGCTCAACAAGTTTACCGGCCTCGGCTATCGCCAACTTGGCTCCCATTTCATTGACAGCATCTCTAATGGCTTTAATTTTATTTTCCAAAAGAAGACCCAAATCATCTTCAGCCAATATTTTTTGTTCAACAACAATTGGTTTTACTTTTTCTGGCGCCGGTTCCGGCTTTGTTTCCGGTTTTACTTCAGCTGGCTCTTCCATCGATTTTTCTGGGGCTTTTGGCGCAGGCGCTTCTGGTTTAACAGCTTCAGCCGGCTTGGCCTCTGGCTTAGGCTTTTTTTCAGGTTTATTTTCGGCCTTTGGAGCAGATGAGGCATCTATTAATTCCTTTATTTTCGCTTGCAAAGTATGAGGCGCATTATTAAACTTGTCCACTTTCTTGGTTCTTTTCGCCTCTTCAATAATATCTAATAAATATTTTTCAAAATAAATAACTTTATCAAATTGTAAAGATTTTATCGACTGAGATTTTACATAGGCAGTCAATTCCTCAAAACTATGGACACTATTTAAACCGGCAAGAAAATTCTCGGCGTTTTCTTTGATTAATTTAATTCTGTCGGCGATTTCCTCGGCAGAAGATCCGCCAGTAACTCTTTCCTGACCACCCTTAAAAAATTTACTGGCCAAATCCAACAATTGCTTTCTTTCATTTTCATCCCTGGCCTGATCAATCGCGGCCGCTAATGATTCCTGTAGGTTAATTCCCAAATCAACAGCCAGCATTTTTAGGGTAAATTTTTTCCTATCATCTTTTGATGCCAGTAAAGTATCAACTAAGGCAGCCGCGGCAATTCCCGAAACAGCCTCCTGCGGCTGGGAACCAAGCTTTTCTTTTTCCAAAAACTTATGTAAAAGTCCCTTTAGTTTGCCCTTATCAGAGTCCTTGCCCCAGGCAAATGTGCGCATCACCCGCTGACAGTCAGCATAAAAACGCGAACTTATGGCTTCGTCTAATGTTTTTAAATATTCTTGTTTTAAACCTAAGAATAACTCATCAGAAATTTCGCCATCTTCTTTCCCAGCCAATCGATCAAAATCTTTCTGGGCATTATCAAGGGCAAAATTATCCTTATCTTTTAATATTGAATCATAATCCTTTTGCATTTTTGTCCTGGCCAAGTCCACAATATCCTGTACCAATTCAAAATCCCGCAAAAAAAACTGTTTCAAGTCTTGATATTGCCGGCGAAAATCCTGAACTGCCTCCTGCCCTGTCCTGATTTTTTCTTCTGCCTGCAAAACGGGTTCAGCCTGATTCGCTTGAAATGCGCCTATATCTGCAGATTCTAATTGCAAAATTCTAGTTTCAATTATTTCAATGTCAGATTCCCACTCTTTAACTGATTTTGCCCGGGCCAAATTATCCTCGCGGTCACGAAAAAACCTGCCTAAAAGCGGAATGTTTTTTTTATTTAGCCAGCCCTGATTATCAATTCGTCGCTCTAAACGCTGCTTCCTAATTTCCAGTTGTTTATATAAATTCCCAATTTCCTTAACTCCTAATTCTTCGGCAATTTTTAACCGTTGCTGCTCTTTGGCTGTTTCTGCGGATACACTATCGGCCAAAGAGACTAATTCAATTTGTTTTTTACTAATTTCCTCGGGAAATTCCTGAAACTTATTAATCTTATCAAGTAATTGTCCGACCAGTTCACAATTATCAGGATCAATAGTCAGCTGATTAATATGTAGCTCAATGGCTTTTAGATCCTCGTCATTTAGTTTTATGCCGGTTTCCTGGCCAAGTGTTTTGCCGTAAAATTTTTTCAATTCGCTGATCGCATCTGGAGCTTTTTCCCAGGCTGTGAAAATTCTTGCCACTTCCTGCTGTAAAGCCCGATCAGTAGGCAAACGATCCATAAAATCAGAGTATTGGGGATATTTTTCCAAAAACTTAATAAAGGCCGGATTTTTTACGGCTTTCATTAAATAACTTTCTTCTAGCTTGATTTCCTTCTTGGGCTTAGGAACTGAATTGTCTCTTTCCCTATGTTTTCGAGACATATTAATATATTTATAATTATATGTTTACTATACTAATTATAGCATAATTTTTTTAAAAAATCAAGGCCCAACTGCCTTAAATACCACATCTAAATCAAAACATTGATTTAGCCTTGAAAATATTTAGTTTTTATAGTAAACTTTCAATAAATGGTATTTCCGCCTGTAGCTCCCACCTACGCTCCGGCTTCGGTGGGCAGGCAGTACAGCAAGAAGCGATTTGATTGGACGGCAACCAACTTCGCTAACCTAATATAACTTAAATTATAATAAATATCTTGGGCATGTAGCTCAGTTGGTTAGAGCGCTACCCTTATAAGGTAGAAGTCGATGGTTCGAATCCATCCATTCCCATATTGAAATCTATATTAAATCTGTTAAACTATCCTTAGTTATTGTTATCGTTATAGTAATCGTTTATATATGGGCGGCTTGCTCCCGCCTACGCTCCGGCTTCGGCGGGCAGGCAGTACAGCAAGAAGCGAAATGATTAGACGGCAACCAACTTCGCTGTCCATAACATACTTTAAATTACAATAATTTATAAGGGCGGCTTGCTCCCGCCTACGCTCCGGCTTCGGCGGGCAGGCAGGACAGCAAGAAGCGAAATGATAGGACGGCAACCAACTTCGCTGTCCATTAAGATACTTTAAATTACAATAATTTATAAGGGCGGCTAGCTCAGTTGGTTAGAGCGCATCGTTGACGTCGATGAGGTCAGAGGTCCGACTCCTCTGCCGCCCACAAAGGGCGCAATCTTTTCGCTTGCCCTCCGAAGCACGATAGTGCAAAGGAGGGTTGACGTCGAGAAGGTCAGAGGTTCGACTCCTCTGTCGCCCAAGGTAAAATTAGAATTTTTTCTATGTCACAAAAGTGGATTTATAAGATTACTTATCCAAATGGCAAAATCTATATTGGAAAAGATTTAACTGGTTCCTTCCGATATTTTGGAAGTCCGGATAATAAACTATTAGAAATGCTGATGTTAATCAGAAAGAAGTTGAATATATTTTAGCAAATCAATCGAATGACCCTAACATTGGATATAATCAATGGCCAAAATTCAAAAAATAATTTAAAAATTTTAACAATTAACACAATCAATTTATGAGAGATTCTGACAGAGGCAATAGATTCGGCGGCAGAAGAGATGGCGGCCGACCAACAATGTACCAGGCAGTCTGTGCCGAATGCGGCAAGGATTGCGAAGTGCCGTTTCAGCCTAGTGGCGACAAACCAGTGTATTGCAGTACCTGTTTTGGCAATAAAGGCGGCAATGACAACAGAAGAAGTGATCGTGATTCTGGCAGGCGTGATTTTGGCAGACCAGGACGTTCGGATTTTAGAGATAAACAAATGTTTTCCGCTATCTG
>JAPLYC010000089.1 GCA_026395755.1 Candidatus Parcubacteria bacterium
ATGCCTTCTTTGCCTTCAAAAAATCTGACTTTGGCGCTTTCACCTGTTACTTTTTCCAACATTTCCAATTCAGGCATTAGTTCCTTGGCCAGATTAATACGGATTTCCACATCATGCTTTTCTTTTTGCAGTAAATCCAAAATCTGCAAAGGATGTTCAATGCAAAAAAGCGTTTTTTTCTGTTTATCAACCCGGTTAACCAAATGCTGTTCCAGCAAAGACTCTAAGGTCACATAAATTGTCGCCCGATTTAAGCCTGTTTTTTGGGCAACTTCCTGGGCCGTGGCTTCGCCCAACTCCAAAACCCCGACATAGACTTTAGCCTCTTTTTCCGTCAGCCCGATTTGTTGTAATTGTTTAACAAGCATATTATGGTAGCTTAATGGTTTATTAGTTAATTTGTTAATAGGAATTAGAAACTGGGAACTGGGAACTGGGAATTGGGAATTGGCCTTCGCCAACCGAAGTTGGCTTCGGCCAACGTAGGTTGGAGAATGGAATTAATCTAGGATTTTAGTATCACTAATTACTTAATTACAGATTCCCAATACCTAACTTACTTTCTTGTAATAATAGATGCTGTCCTTATCGCCGACATGCTCAATGGCTTCCTGAAAATTCTGGGTGTCTTCCAGGGGAAACATATAGGAAATCAGCCGGCTACCTGGCTTGAGAGTCTGGAATTTCGGGGCTAAGCTTCTCATAGCCTCAGGAGTTAAAAAACAAAAAATGACATTATAATCAAAAAGATCCAGATTAAAAAAATCCGCTTCAATTATCCGCACTCTCTTTTTCAGCCAAGGCCGTACCCAGAGCCAAAACTTGCTAATCAAGCGCAAGGTAAATGATTTCTCAAAGCCCACAACCAGATTCTGCTTATTTTTTTTGGCCGCGGTAAAAATTATCCTACCTGTTCCTGAGCCCAAGTCGCAAATCCGCTCATTGGGCTGGATGCCCGCCATATCCACCATCATCCTGATAATCCTTTTTGGCGTGGGCACGAAAGGCACTTTATTGCGGAAGCTGGCCATGATAAAGCCAACAGTCCCCAAAAGCATAAAGGCCAAAAAAAGTAATAACAATTTAATCACCGCAACTAAACTAATAACAAGCATTTATTTGGAGTCAATATTTAAGTCCTTATTTTTAATCTGAATATAAAAGTAAACAGCCAGACCGGCTAACGCAAGATTCAAAAAATAATATATAAAATTTAAAAAATTAAACCCGAGCAAAAATAAAAATATACCGACATGACTGATAGATTTAAAATATGGCAAATTAGCTTCTGCTTTAAATAACCAGTCGCTTTGTAATTTCGGCTGTCGGATAATCATGCCTAATATTTGCACCAGGTATTCTAAAACTAAATTTAGGGCCAAGAGCCATAGCCAGGCCAGCTGCAAATGAATCATACCGACCATTAAAACACCGTACATGAAATTATCAACCAGCGTGTCTAGGAATCTGCCCTTGTCACTGGTCTGATTTAAATACCTGGCCAATGCGCCGTCAAAAAGATCAAACAGCCAAAAAAGAACATAAAAAACAAAAACTCCCCATATACTTTCAGTAATAAAACAATAAGCGATCGGAATAATGAAAAAGAGACGAAAAGTCGTGATTTGATTAGGCGTGATTTTTAAATCCGCCAGCAATTTCAAAATAGGCTTAAAATACTTAGCCCGAAAACTGATGGAAAATTTTTTATATTGTTCGTACCATTGTGCTAAGATCATATTACCACGCTACTTTTTTAAGTTTCAATTTATACCCGATCCAATTGGCCGCCAAGGGCAAAAAGGGCGAAATCACCAAGCATAATAAAAATATATACCAGGGCGGTAAAAAAACAAACAGAATCAAAATCAAGCCGCCGGCGAAATCCAGCTGATCCCAGGGAAACCACTTATCACCCGGCTTAATATTTTTTCTTCTTTTAA
The DNA here is from genome assembly GCA_026395755.1 of Candidatus Parcubacteria bacterium. Lineage (GTDB taxonomy): Bacteria > Patescibacteriota > Patescibacteriia > CAIXNZ01 > CAIXNZ01 > JAPLYC01. The sequence goes on from JAPLYC010000089.1 coordinate 1,944, forward strand.
AATAACTTTTGATGGCATCAGCCAAGATAACCCCAAATCCGAATAAAAACCCGTAAACTATGGCATCAATGACTTCATAGTTAATAATACTAAGTTTTTTGAAAAAT
>JAPLYC010000082.1 GCA_026395755.1 Candidatus Parcubacteria bacterium
GCTGACGTGCCAAAGCGGTAAATATAGCCCTGATGCAAAACGGAATCAGCGACTCGCTTTAATTCCAGAGGCTTTCCCGCAAGATCATAACGCACATTATCTTTTTTGGGGGCATAAGTGGTACAAACATCGGAAGCGGAATCCAGGCATAAATTAGTAGCGGTACAGATATTAGTATCCCAGATTTTTTGGTGATTCTCGCACTCTTCTTTGATTTTATATTGCGGATCACTGCAATTACTGTCACAGACAGCCCATTGTTCGCATTTTCTGTCACGCTGAACTTTTATTATTTCAAATGAGTCATTATTATTGTCTAAAAATTGCACGCAGCCATTATCCCAATTAACCACGCCGTTGCATATGCCGCGGTCAATATTAATATCATCATCAATAACCGCATAATTATCCTCAGAGTCTTCTTTCACTTCCACCAAATCATAAAGTACATAAGACTCCGGACAATTACCCTGCCAGGTACCTCCTGAAATAGCCTCACAAGCATCCTTATTTAAAATCCAATCCAAATTCGAATCCTGATACAGCTTCTTATTGCCAACCAGACAATAGCCGTTTAGCGGCGCATATAAACTAAGGTCGTAATCCAGTAAAAAATTATATTCTGTCCAGGTTTCATTGGCAGCCCTACAATCAGCTTGGTTGGTGTAGACATCATCACCACAGCGACCGGCCGGTACTGTGTAATAAGCTTCAACTTTTTTCCAGTCGCTTTCAGGCTCAAAGACGTAAAGCTGCTCTTTAGGCAGAGATACCCATCTGGAACCGCCGGTAGTGCAGGTTGTTTGAGTCTGATAATTACTGTCTAAACAATAACTTACAGGATTAAACGCCATGGCTGCCTGCGGCTTTTGGCAAGTTTCCCCTCGGCCGCTGGAATCAGACGGCATACTATAATAAAAACTGATTTTATAGGTTTTACCCTTTTCCAAACGGCTAATTTGCTGGGCTAAAGCATAAGGCGAAGCAGTACAGCCGGGCGCAGTCGCTGTTTCCGGACAATCGGCAGCGGTACGCTTGATCAATTTAATTGCCTGGTTGCCGGCCCGAGCGCTGGCAGTATCAAATAACCTAGCTCCCGAACTGGTAGACCGGCTTTGCCAGGAGGACACGCTATTATTCTCCCCGACCGCTTCAAAATTGCCATTGAAAATAAAATTGGGGTTGATATCAGTAAAAGCATTACAGCCGGAAAAAGCCGGATCGCATTCGCCGATATAGCCCTGATATTTATTGGCTTCATAAGTCTTATAAATGCTATAAGGCCAAGCCAGGCAAATTTTTTCAGCTGACAGCCATTCGCCTTTGGTTCGCTGGCAATCCTCAAGCTTGCTTACCCCTGATAAAACAGGAACGCACTGATTATAATTGGCGCTGATTCGGCCGCCTTTGGCCCGGCAGTCTGCGTCTGATAACTTAATATTTTCGGAAATATCCAAAGAGCCGCAGCCTAAATTAAAATCGGTATTCTTTTTATACCAGCCTTCCGGCCTGCCCGTATTAACTTCGCCCTTAGAATATGAGCACAGTTTATTCGGCTCAATTTTATAATATTCACTGACACCCTGATCATTGACCAGCTCGCTGCAGCCATAAGATGGGTCATTGCATAAAATTGCATTGGGAACATTGATATATTTATCAGGATCATTAAGCAAATAAATATCAGCAAAGCTTTCCTGAGCCGTATTGGCATTGAGCGCCACTCCCAGCTTCTGGCAGCTTTTATCGGCAGCACTGCAGGTAAATTTGCTGTCCAAGACCACGCTGATCAAATTGTCAGCAGGAACTATCACGTCATCCAGGGTTGCTTCGGTATCCTCATTATATTTTTGACTATTGGGATTTTTGGAATTTTTGGTATCAAATAAAAGCTCACAGCCGACCACGCTATTACGGCATAAACTGGTGAATGATTTCAAATTATAACCTCTGCCATAAGGATCAGTATAAGCCTGACAACCAAGCATTGGATGAGGATTTTGCGGTTCAATGCGGCCGTAAATATTGCGATCGCAGCTTGTAGGCGTTACCCAGCTGTCTTTGACCACATAAACATTATCACGGACCACTTTGAGCAAAATATTGTCCAGATTAATCTGCCCGTTAATACCGTTAAAAATTAAACTGTTATTGTCCAAGCCCTCCCAGGTAACATTAACCGGGCCTAAAATATAATTTTTCCAATCTGAAGTAAGCCTGACTTTCTGGGAAGCAATCGTGGCAAAGGCCTGATCAGCAGACGCGCCGCTGAATTTAATTTCCAAAACATTTCCGGCCGGATCTGAAGTTTTCGCCCAGAAAGACAAAGTATAAACAGCGCCTTTTTCAATCAGGATAGAATTATGGATACTGCTCACTCCTGCCGCTACCTGCAATGAATGCCCGCCGACGGCAACCGATTCGCCAGACCTAGTCAGACCGCTTGAGTCTGTGCCATCTGTACCCGCGTACCACTCCAAAGAGCCGGTATCTTCAAAAGTATCAAACAAAGTAACAAAAACATTATTACCGCGGTTGCCGACATAGGCGCGACAGCCGTTATTTTCCGCGCTGCACTGAGTCCCCTCATTGGGAATCGCATCATAGACACAGCCGGCTTGGCCTCCGACTGTCTGCCAGCGGCCATTAGTTAAGGTGCAATTTTTCTGTTCGATTGTCAGACGATCAGCCGAAGCATTGGCCGGTAGAGTCTTTAAATAAGGATGGCAATTCTCTGAAACTGATATGGCTTTGCGGATATCGCGATAATATATTTTACCGTTATCATCATAAAATTTGACGCAATATAAATCAGCACTGCCCAAAGTAGAACGGCAGTCTTTCTGCAAATCATCAGTATAGGTTAAATCGTCAAAAAGCTTGGGCGCGCCGCTAGCATCAGCCTGAAATTCATATTTAATGATCTGCGAAGGATCAAGCGGACGATCCAAACCCGGCCAGGAATAGAAAAATTTCTCACCCAGACCCAGACTGGGCTTGATGCATTGTTTGAGATAAGTAAAATACTGAACGGTTTCCCCGCCAATAGTGGCTGAGTCCAAATTGGTAAACTGAGAGCAACCGACCTGATCCACACTGCAGGCTCTGGCTGTTTGGGGAATAAAATAATTATATAAAGGCTCTGGCTTGGGATCATACAAAGCCGGCTCTTGAGTATAAGTATTATAGCCGACACATTCAGCCGGACAAAAATCAGTGGTGCTAATCACGCCCGGCACTTCAGGATCATTATTTTGCGGTTTATAAAGCTGACAGCCGACTTCTTCAGCCGCGCAAACTTTAGTGTAATCATTGCAAACGTCATTATCGGGCGCATATTTATAACAAAGATCTTTAGTGCCCGTATAAAGGCCGCTTTCATCCCAATAGCCGTTACAGCTGTCTTTACTGGTTAAACCTTTAAGCACAGGCGGCGGATCACCCGGTCCATAACCATTACAAGCCAGGCTCTGGGGCGGTATTTTATAATAAACCTTATTATTATTGTCATAATTAACGCTTGATCTGACATAATCATTATTGGAAACCTGATCAACTGTATTTAAATAAATATCAACCGCGTCAAGATAAACCTTACTGCCGGCTCCCTGACCGCCCGGCAAAGTAAGAAGCAAATCTAATTCCGTGCCTGATGTTGTTGTCACCAGAGTACTGGAAGCCTGGGTATTATTATCATATAAAGTGATAGTCTGACTGTTTAATTCAGTAGGCGCGGTTTTTGACAAGCTGAAAATAACAGGCGAGCTCAAAGCCTGACTGGCCCGTAAAGAAGCGGTAGCCGTATAGACATCACCGGCTTTGGTCAATATTTTATTCAGCTCCGGATATTGACTGCGGTAAATAAGCTGTAATTGCTGATCAACAGTCAAGTTACTGATATCAAGTTCTAATTTATTGGCTCCGTCCGCAGTAAGTATCGCGTCATCATTGACCTTGGCCACATCGCTAAACGGACCATAACCCTGCCACACTCCCTGCAGTTTCAAGCACTGGTCACGGCTGGAATCATAAAGTAACGCGCCCTGGCAATATTCCCGCCAACTGCCGCCATTGCTGGTGGATTGGCAGTCATTCTTCATGCCACTGGCGCTTAATTCCGGTATAATGCCTGCTTCTGTCTGGCACTCAGTTTTCCAGGTGCCGCCATGACCTTCGCATTGCGCCTGAGCAGTTGAGCCAATAATATCATTAAATTGGGGATTAGAACATAAATTAAATTTTAATACGCCGGTTAAGCAATACTGTTTGAAAGTACCGGTTTTAGCTGTACAATCAGTTTTTGCTGCGGCTAAATCAGCCAAATCAACTTGCTTAACAGCATTGTAACATTTACCCCAAACCCCATTGGCAGCGAGGCAAGCTTGATCAGTTGCTTGAGTATTATCTGAACAAATATTTTCCCAGGTGCCGCCATTATTTAAGCATAAAAGCTGATTAGCAGTAGTATCGGTTATAGTACTTGCAGGCAGTAAGGCGTAATCATAATTATTACAGCTGGCATAATTTGTGCCTGCGCAGGTCGGGGTGGGCTGAGCGGTGATATCCTGCTTTAAATACAGTTCCCAATTAGCCGGAAAAGCATTGGCCTTGGTATATTCAAACGAAGAATCAGGCACCAGATTATTAGCCGGATCGCGATATAAGGACATGGCAGTGCAACCGTCACCGGTCCGTTCACAACTTTCAACATTACGATTTAAATAAATCCTCTGGTCATTGTTCCAAAAGCCGCCGGCGTATTTACTGGAATACCATAAGCAACCGGCATTATTAGGGCCGCAAATATCACTGCCTGATAAAGTATTTTTCAAATAGGAAACAGGCAGATCGCCGGCTGCGGAAACCAAGGTATAATTTTTACAGCTGGTATAAACGGCAGGACAATAGCCGGAGCCAAACTGCCAGAGATTTTGTTCTTTAACGCAATAGCCATAACGGTCATTAACACAGCCGCCTTTGCCGTCTTCTTCCAGACAGCTCATAAAATCAGGACAATAATCGAAACGCTGACCTGTTTCATTGCTTTGAATCACTTCCCCCCATAGCGGTATATCTGATTTCAAGCCGCAACGAGTGGGCGGAATTTTCAGCACCCAATTAGGATCAACCAAATTGCAGAAAGGCGATTCACCATAATCAAAATCACCGCAAATGCCGGAACCGGCCTGATTAAAGCCGCTGACCACATCATTTAAATTTGCCTCAATTACCTGATTAAGCTTTTGGGCATTATATTCCTTGGCTGTTTGTTCGTCCTCTACCCTACTAGGTATTCTAAATAAACAATTTTGCAGCCTTTGAGTTTTAAACGGCTGCAACGAATCATTAAAGCCATCAGGCTTGCCGCCGTTAAAATCAATATCGCTAAAATCAGCCAGACCCAGGCCTTGCCTGTACTTGCAATCGCGAATCAGTTCCACTGCCAATTCTAAGCCTAAAGGAACCACGCGCGCTTTGCGTAACTTTTTAATATTATCCAGGCTGTAGGTATTTTCGACAATTTCCCCATCCCAGGAAAATCTGCGGCTAGCCACTAATTTTCCATTGGCTATGGCTTCGCTTATAGTCATTTTTTGGTTAATAGCCTGTACTAAGTTCTGATCTATAACTCCATTATATAAATTGAGATTAGTTACATTGCTGGCGCTCATCTGAAAATCCAAAAGCAGGTTTAAATTAGCGCCTGACGCGATTTTAGCCGCATATTTTTCCACTGTTTTTTGGGCATAATCAGCAAAACCTTCAGCAGTATTAATTTCCTGTTCATAAGGACTTAGAGTTTTAATCGGGAGGACTTCAGTGGCGCCCTTTTTAGTGACACTGGCTTGACTTTTTGCCTTGCTTTGCGTTTTAGCGGAAAAAAGATTAGCCAGCAAATTTTTGGTTAATTCATCAAATAAAGTAGCCTGAAAAATAGCCCAGGCATCAGCTAAAACATTTTTAGTATAGCTTTTAACCTGCTCTTTATAGGTTGTGGTTATTGATTCTTTAGCCTGATTTTCCACTAATGACGGCGGGCTTTTTCTTTTACCGGAAATCGTTTCGGTCTGGCCGACCCAGCCATTATCAAGACCCGATTGCAATAAAGAGGAAACATAACCGCCAATGCCCTGATTGGCAATGGTCTTGGTCACATAATCAAGCGTTTGTGTTTCCTTGACATCACTAAAATATTCCTTGGCTACTTGGGCATCATATTTAGCCGCATCAGCCCAATTTGAAGACGCAAAATTTTTAGCCACTTCCCTGCTGATTTCACCGTAATAACTATCCATGGTTTCCAGAACTTTAGCCACAAAATCAGTCTTTTCCTTTACTTGAGTGTAGTAAATAGTTTTATATTTGCCATCAATAAAATTATAAATATATCCGTCATCAGCGGGTTTTATAACCTTTTCTAATTCGGCCTTCCCTGGCGCCGGCGGACTATCTACGCAGTAAGCCTCATTATTTGCAGCCACAGCGCAAAAATCTTTTTTGAATTGCCCTGCATAAAACTCCTTAATCGGATCTAAATTAATCTCATTCTGTAGCTTAATGCCTAGCTGGTTTATTAATAACGTTTCCTTACTTATTGAAGTTACGCCATTAATCGCCTTGCAGGTCGCCAATTTTTCATAGCCGCTATATGCGCATTTTCGTAAATCTGCAATATTAGCGTTTATCCCGCTATTTTCATCACCCTGATATTTTTTTATAACATCCTGATATGCCTGGCCTATCTGTGTAACTTGTTCTTCAGCTAATACATCCCCGCACGTAAAACTATCCACGCTATATTTAGACTTGGCGTCATCGGGAATTAAATCCCAAATTTTCATTCTGCCCGCAACCCCCGCAGCCGACTGTTTACAATTAACCGCAAAATCCAGATCAAATTTCAAAGCCTCCATTATCTTATTAATATTTGTAACATATTCATCAAGATATAACTGGATTTCCTTCTTATCCGTGCAAATTATATCTTGAGTCGTTAAAGGAATGGCCTTTATGGTAGTCAATATTTGCGATCCTCCAGCGCTTACTTTAGGACAAGACCCGGCTATAAGGAAGCTATCATCACAGGCAGCAACTGGGGCAGGCGCGCTGGCATTACAAAATCTCTGATCCCATTTGCCCAGAATTGAGTTGTCCGCAACCATGCCGTTCAAATCCGTAGTCCGGGATGCCAGAGTGCCAGTACCTTGAGTTAGATTAAACTGAGCAGTTTTTAAGGGATTGGCAAAAAAAGCCGTCCACTTGTCCCTTAATTCTGTCCAACTGCAAGTTTTGCTCGGACTACCAGGCACGAGGCCTTCAGATCCCGGCGGCAAAGTAAAAGGATTTGACAACGTGAGATTTATGGCCAGCTTGGGATCAAAATCGCAGATATTAAAAGGCAACCATCTTTGCAGGGCAGTTTGAATTAAACCGCCCAATTGAGCGTCATAAGTTTTGGCCCAGTACTGCGGATCAGTTAAAAATTGTGGTTTTTGACCGGCACCGCCCGTGGCAACCCAGGTTGCTGATTGCCTGGCAATGTCATTTAAGACCGAAGCCAAAGCAGTATTAAAAAAATATGCGGTTGTTTCATCCAGAGTTTGTAAAAAAGTAAATCTGGCAGCATCA
>JAPLYC010000083.1 GCA_026395755.1 Candidatus Parcubacteria bacterium
TCCCAGCCTGGGTTAACGGCTGCCAAAGGCGCGGGCATGACCTGTTTTGTGATCCCAAACCAAACCACCCAGAATCAGGATTTTTCCCGGGCTGATAAAGTCATTGATTATGATACTGAATTGGATATTGAATTGTTTGAAGTGTAATAAATCAAAAAATTTAATGAAAAAATAATTTTATGGTTTTTGAATAATTGTTGATAATTGAAAAATGAAATAATGATTTTGGCCAACTATTAAATAGTCAATCGTCTAAAGGCTACGAGGCTCGTAACGTTGTACGGTAAAGTCTAACGGCTAAAAAACACGTAACCCTTAGACGCCTAACGATCCCGGCTTCATTACCTTTAGACTCTTTACACTATAATTGAAATAATCGCACAAATTCATGATAATTCATTGAATATAAAATAATATGGCCTTTGAGGAATTGTTAACAGCAGAAAAACATAAAAATTTAGAAATTAATGATCTGGAGCAGCTGCGTACCGGACTTTTAGATGACGCGGATTATCTGTACGAGCGTTACGCCGAAAAGAAAATCACCTGGCCGGAATATACGGACCTGGTTCAGCAATTGCATGGTAATCTGATAGAGAATTTGATTCGCGACCAAGAAAAACTGGCCAAAATTTTCCAGACCGAAAACGGTTCGTATTATTTTATTTTGCAGTCAGGCCATTGTTTGCGCATTAAAAAAGGGGATAAGGGCCTGCATTCCGAGCCGATTACGGATAATGTTTTTTTTGTTGCTGCCAAAACCGGGCAGGAAATTTTGGATCAATATGACAAATACGGAACCCCGGGCATAGTTGATAAAGAAATCAAATTAACTAATTATCAAATTGGCGCCAGACCCCTGGAAATCGGCCTGCATAATTATGCTCAGAGTCCGGTGATTGATAACCGCGGTTCGGCAATAATAATTTTAGGGGCAAAGCTTAAAGGCAGCAACGAGGTGATTAAACAAGTCGCCTGCGGCATGCATGTCGGCCACGAAATTACGGAAATAATTAAATAATTTTAGCCAATCTCTAAATCGTTAATCGTTATTCGGTCTCGGTTAACGATTCGTATTACGTTAAACGTTTAACGTCACGACTAACGACACCGTATAACGTAACGCCCAACGACACCGATAAACTAATAACGAATTTAAAAATATGCCCATAACCAATCGTGACGAGATCACTCCCGGCTTGAAAGTGGCCATTACCCTGAAAGAAGATCAGGGAACTGACATTTTAACCGAAGGCGTGGTTCAGGATATTCTCACCAGCAGCTCAAACCATCCCCGCGGGATTAAAGTGCGCTTGACTTCCGGACTTGTCGGTCGGGTTCAGGAGTTAATCGGCTGAAGAGGCGGTGCTTTTACGCGAAATCAGACATTCATTAAAAATAAGAATCTAATAATTAACCTAAAAATTATGGGGTCGGAAAGATTTCCGTCTATTCCGTTTGACCCGGAAAAATATCAGGTAGGCCATTATGAGTTTCATGTCTACAAAAATGACTTTAATGATACTTGGGGCTGGTTTGGGGATAAATATAAGGATATCAAAAAGAAAAAAGAGTATTTGGCCACTTTGAAGGAAAAATTACTTAAGCTGATCAAAAAGCTGCTAAAGAATCAGGGTAGGGATATCTCGGATATAGAAAGATTTAAATTAGAGGAACTTTTACTGTCCTTGCTTGGTATAATGATTAAGGAAAATATGCTTGACATCAAACTGCAGGAGTATTTGAAAAAAGAATTAAAGGAAGCTCCAGCTAAGGAAAGCCTATCGGCAATGGCTATGGCCGAAGTTCTTTTGAATAGATTTGAAAAGAAAAAAGATAAGAAATAATAAATGAAAAAAGTCCCGCTCTACAAAGAGGGGGACTTTTGGTTTTTAGGACGAGACAGATGAAAAATCGTCATTAAGACAATCTGCCTGTCGTCTCGCCGTTTTTTGCGGACATCGAATAAATCGTTGTAAAGCAACGGGAGATTCGTCCGCAAATTTTCAGATTGTAAAGGAAATACTTTGGGAGTTTAAGCCGGACGCAGATCATACTTTCTGATAATGCTGTCCAGTTCGTACTCGATTTGCCGGATGACTCGCGGCCTGATTTTTTCATACCGGAGATTTTCCCGGTAGACTTTGAGCTTGTTCAGATCTTGGCCCAGCTGTTTGGCAATGATTTCATTGTCCTGGGCTTTGGCCAGAATCTGGTCAAGTTTTTGGGCAAGCTCCGTGATTTTGGCCTGCCAAGCAGCAATAGTTTTGTCCGCTTCCGCGACTTTAACCTGGAATTGGCTGATGGTTAAGGCAATCTGGTGCGCAGAACTGCTTTGATAGAATTCCTCCCAGAAAGAATCCTGAATCATCAGCGCAAAAGCTTTGGCCTGCTGCTCTCGGTCATTGCTCGGTGTTACTTTCTTGATTAAGAAGGCATCAAATTCCTGAAAAGTCGGATCAACCAGCAGGTTTTTTGCCTGGCAATCATACAGTTTTTTTCTGAGCACGGCGATTTCCTGAGCCAAGCCGGCCAGCAAATGGGCGTTTTGGCCGATGTGGTCAACATCGAGTTGCAGGGCCTGCTTCAAGGAATCAGTCAGGCTGGCCAGCCGTTTGTGCCATGTTTTCTGATTGTCCCGAAATTTTTGCGCGCGTATGGCCTTGGTTTTCTTCAGCCTGACAATCCCTTGCTCGTTGTCTGCAATTATCCTGTCCAGTTTCTCTACGCGATCTTTAAGTAACGGGTGCGACTGCTCGTAAAATTCTTTTGCAGTCATGGTAATCGCCTGGTTCAGAATTTCCTCCCAGGTCGGTTTTAGGCCGACCAATTGCGGAAATTTTTTAAGTATACGGTATCTGTACCTGATTTCTTTGATTTGTTGGTAAGCATGGTAGCTTTGATACAGAGTGTAGCCGGCAATCAGCGTAAGCAGGCAAAGGGTGACTTTACCTGTATTGGCCTTAAAGTCAAAGGGATCGACAAAGCGGGTAATAACCGCGAAAAAAAGGAATGACAGCGTACCAAGAACTATCAATTCCCAAACAGCCGAAAGATTGGCAAAAAATTCCGGCATTTTTCTTACTTTCCTATCCATCGTTACCTCCTTGATTTATATTGTAATGAACCTAAAAAACTGTTATTTTTATAACTTAATACAAAATATCTATTATGTCAATTAAAAAAGTCCGCTTCGGACGAAGTGGACTTTTTATTTTCGGGCAAGACAGCGACTTGTTAGTTATAAATAACCCTTCCAGGCTCGTCTCGCCGTTTTTTGCGGACACTCGTCATATCGTCAGGTTAACAGTACATGATTCGTCCGCATAATTTTTGAGGGAACAGCCCTTGCTCCGTTATTTTAGAACATTTGTGGTGTCGTTCCCTCAGCTTTGAATTTTAGTTTATAAAATCCAAGGGTGAGGGCGAGACAAACGCCACAATGCTATAAATAGCAGTTCCAGGTACGTCTCGCCGTTTTTTGCGGACAATTGGCATATCGTTTTTATAAAAAACAACCCAATGTTCGTCCGCGTAAATTTTTGAGGAAACAGGTATTTCGTCGTTTCAATGAAACAATGACGTATTCGTTCCCTCAACCTTGAATTCTAGTTTATAAAATCCAAAGGTGAGGGCAAGACAGCCGGTTCCTCGTTATAAATAACACAGAGAGGGTCGTCTTGCCATTTTTGCGGACATTTTGTTTGTCGTTTTTCAACACTCCAATTCTCGTCCGCGCAAAATTTTGAGGGAACATTGACACCATCGAAAAAAATATTCAATCGGATATTCGTTCCCTCAGCTTTGATTAATTGCGAATAGTGTAAAGGTAAAGATGCTGGAATAGATAATGGGAATCAGGAATTTGGGAATTGGCATTGGAGAATTGAAGATTTTAAAAAATAATATAAATTCCAATATCTAATTCCAAATCCCCAATTAGCACTAAACCAGTATCCTAACCCATTCACTATACACTATTTAAGATGGGGGCAGACAAGCCATCTTTCGTAATAATATACAGACCAAATCTCGTCTTGCCCCGATAGATTAAATTAGCAAGGATAGGGGAAATTGTCAAGGAAATGATTTCTGTCAAAAGTAAGGTAGTGACACTGAACTCAAATTCGGTTTAATCCCGCCAAAATCATTAGTTAAATAATGCAAATAAAAAGTCCTTCGCGTTGCAAAGGACTTTTGTTTTTGGCGAGACAGACATCTTCTCGTTATTTCTAACAGAACCGGATTCGTCGCGCCGTTATAAGCGGACAGTAACCAAATCGTTTTTAAACACCCGTTGGTTCGTCCGCGTAAATTTTTGAGGAAACAGGTAGAGGGTCATTTCAATGAAATATTTGTATGGTCGTTCCCTCAACTCTGACTAAATGTGAATAGTGTAAAGGTAAAGATGCTGGTATGGAGTTAAGTGCTAAGTGTTAAGGTCTCATCACCTTACACAAATCACTATTCACTAAACCAGTATCCTAACCCATTCACCATACACTATTTAAGATTGGGGCAAAACACCGCAGGATTAGTTATCTATAACAATCAAGCAGTCGTCTTGCCCCGATTGATTAATTTAACAGAGAGAGTCTGCATTGTCAAGTTCGTTCTGGCTAACCACAAAGCGTCAGACGGTTATCGGTATCGGTAAACGTTACGTTATTCGTCTGACGAAAGACGAAACGCCAAACGAAACCGAATAACGAAAGACGTTTCAATATGCTATAATTACCCTATGAAATACAACATAGCAATCATCGGCGGAGGGCCGGCCGGACTCATGGCCGCAGCGCGCGCAGGTGAACTGGGCGCGAAGGTTATTTTATTGGAAAAAAATGCTCGGCTGGGGACTAAATTGCTTTTAACAGGCGGCGGTCGCTGCAATTTGACCAATAATCTTCAAGATCCGCGGGCTTTTATTGTTCAGCTAGGCAATACAGGTAAATTTTTATTTTCCGGTCGGGGTCAAGGAAACTCTGGATTTTTTTCATTCCCGCGGTTTGAAAACCAAAATAGAAAAAAACAACCGGGTTTTTCCGCTGAGTAACAAAGCCACTGAGGTGCTGGAACTGTTTATCAGGGAATTAAGAAATAACCAGGTGGAAATCCGCACCAAAGGCCAGGTCAATAGATTTGTCACCGAAGGTAATAAAATAGTTAAATTGGTTTTGTCTGACGGCCGGGAAATTGAAGCTGATAAATTCATTCTGGCTACCGGCGGAAAATCTTATCCGCAAACCGGCTCTGACGGCGACGGCTATAAATGGCTGGCTAAATTGGGACATTCTGTTATTTTTCCCCAGCCGAGTTTAACGCCTATTTTAGTTGAAGCTGATTTTCTAAAAGCCCTGGAAGGTTTGAGTGTTATCGGAGCCAAGCTGAACCTGTTTCAAGGCCCTAAAAAAATTGCCGGTTCAAGCGGCGATGTTATTTTTACCTCAAGCGGTTTAAGCGGACCGGCTGCTTTAGATCTGAGCCGTTATATTGATTCCGAAGCAATTTCTGATTTATATCTGGAAGTTGATTTTTTACCTCAGCTGGAAATAGCTGACTTGGACAAAAAGTTACAGCAGGTTCTGGCAACCGGCGGCAAGCAAATGAAAAATAGCCTTGAAGG
>JAPLYC010000078.1 GCA_026395755.1 Candidatus Parcubacteria bacterium
AGCAGGGAACAGGCCAAAATTTTGACAGCCTTGTCTTGCGGTCAGATCGGCTTGGCTATTGATTATCTGGCCAATCCGGAGCTATTTAATAGTTATTTGGAAAAAATGGGCCGGATTTTGGCCATGTTTAATCAGGATTTAGCCTCGAAATTTAAAAATATAGAAAGTATTTTTTTAGGGTCAAAAACTAACATGGAATCGACCGTGGTTTTGGCCGAGGAATTGAATTATTGGCAGTTGATTTTACGTGATATGCTCGTGACCAAAAATAGCGATGATAATGTTCTTTTTAATCTGCATTTTCGTGACCAAATTAAAAAGATTGCCGGCAATTATTCGACTCAGAAGCTGTTGGAACTGCTGCAAGTGGTAAAAACAATTAAAATCTATTTAAATTATAATATTAATCCGCGCTTAGCCGTGGAAAATTTACTAATAAATTTATAAATTAAGTCCTATGCAAAGTAAAAAATTATTAATTTTAGTCTTCGGCCTTTTACTGGTAGCGTCAACAGGCTGTATCTCCATAAAAACCGGCGGTCAAACCGGGACAACCGGAGGAGGTTTTGTCGGCATGTTTAAATCAGGCGATGCCGCAGCCAGCTGGCGTATGATTAATAACTTAACCAATGCCCAGGGCAAACCGCTTTATATCGCCGATGTTAATATCAGCAAAATCATAATGGATCCCAATGATAATTTGGCTTTGTATCTGGCAACTGATAAGGGCTTGTATTATTCTTATGATGGCGGTGACAGCTGGCAGCAATCAAAATTGCCCGGCAATGAAATGATTATTAATGACGTGGCTGTTGATTATAATAATAAATGTATTATTTATATCGCCACGGGTTCATTGATTTATAAATCTTATGATTGTCTGCGGGCTTTTGAAAAAGTTTATTTTGACACCACCCGCCAGGGGTTGCTGATTACGGATATTGAAACCGATCGTTATGCTCCCAATAAAAATGTTGTCTATGCCGCCAATAATAAAGGTGATGTTTTAAAAAGTGAAGATTTCGGTAAAACCTGGCAATTAAGACGTAATTTGAACAATAACCCGGTCAAGAAAATTTTAATGGATAAAGATGACACCCGAATTATTTATTTCGCCACTCAAGACGCCGGTATTTATAAAACTACGGACAGTACGGCAACCTGGAGCGATGAAAAACCGGAAACAGATATTAATAAGGGGCTGGATCAATTCGGAGATTCCAAACAATTCCGTTATTTGATTCAGGATATGACCGAACCCAATACTTTGATTTTGGCCAGCAAATTCGGCTTATTAAAAACTTATGACGGCGGTATGAAATGGGAAAGTCTAGAATTAGTCACACCTGATCGCGGCGCCAATATTTATTCACTGGCCATGGATCCCAAGGACAATAAAGTAATTTATTATGGTACTGATACCACTCTTTATAAGTCAGTAAATAGCGGCGTAAGCTGGGCGCCGCAAAAGCCGCCCACAATCGGCTGGGTCAATGCCTTATTAATTGATCCCAAGGATTCCAGGATTATTTATTTAGGCGGAAAAGGTTTACCAAAAAAGTAACAATTAACATTTAACAATTAACTCTTATGGCAGAAACAAATCAATTTATCAGCAAATATAAAACTGAATTTGACGGTGTTATCGAACATCTGAAAAAAGAACTTGGCAGTTTGCGTACCGGCCGGGCCCAGTCAGCTTTGGTGGATAATTTACAAGTTGAAGCTTATGGCACCAGACAGGCTTTAAAACAAATAGCCGGCATCAGTATCCAGGATTCAAAGACGATCAGCATTGAACCGTGGGATAAAGGTATTTTAAAGGAAGTTGAAAAAGCCTTGAGTGCCTCTAATTTGGGATTATCAGTTATTAATCTCGGAGGTAAAATTTTGGCTAAAGTTTCTATGATGACAGAAGAAACTCGCAAAGAACTTTTAAAAGTTCTTGGGAGAATGCTGGAAACCGGCAAGATAAATATTCGTCAGATCAGAGACAAGGTTAAAGAAGAAATTTTAAAGGCGGAAAAGGATAAAGATATTACCCAGGATGACCGCTATCAATATCTTGCTGATCTGGATAATTATGTGACGGAATTTAATAAAAAAGTGGAAGCAATCGGGGAGGAAAAGGAAACGGAAATCATGACGGTGTAAGAACCACAGATTTTTAACACAGATCACACGGATTTGGATGAATAATGTATTTGCAGTTATTAAGATCTTAGAGTAATATTTATTATATAGATACAGTGTTGATCAGGGGTTTGGCTCCCTGGGAGCTGTATTCAATTGAGAGGTCTCCGTAGCTTTGGCGTTTGGAGACAACTTGGGTGGAACCGCCCTGATAAAAAGGGTCCCAAGATGGCAAGGTTTTGTTATACTTGTCGTTTAGGGACTCTTTTTGTTTAAAAAATATTAAGTAACTTTAAATTTATGAAAAAACAAGAGACAAATTCGTTGGAAAAAATCGTGTCGTTTTGCAAACGCCGGGGTTTTGTTTATCCTTCATCGGAAATTTACGGGGGATTTGGCGCTATTTATGACTATGGCCATTATGGAATTTTATTGAAAAATAATATCCGTGATGCCTGGTGGCGGGCCATGGTGCAATTACGGGAGGATGTTGTAGGCTTGGATAGCGCGATTTTTATGCATCCGCAGACCTGGGTGGCTTCCGGCCATGTGGCTGGCTTTAATGATCCGCAGGTTGACTGTAAGGAATGTAAAAATCGTTTTCGGGCCGATCATTTGCTCGAGGAATTTGGTTTAAATTTGGATAAGGCAACTCTGGAAGAAATTAATAAGGCATTGGATGAATTGCGCCAAGACAAAAAATTGAAATGTCCGGTTTGCGGCTCGAAGAATTTAACTGAAGCTAAGGTTTTTTCTTTAATGGTTAAGTCTAATTTGGGTTCGCCGACTGATGAGCTATCGGAAAAAAGCGTGGTGTATCTAAGGCCAGAAACTTGTGGTGGTATTTATTTGGAATATAAAAATGTGCTGGATACTTTGCATCCCAAGTTACCTTTCGGTATTGCTCAGGTCGGCAAAGCTTTCCGCAATGAAATTGTAGCCCGTCAGTTTATTTTTCGCACCAGGGAATTTGAACAAATGGAAATGCAGTATTTCTTGAAGCCGGAACAGATGGAAGAAAAATATGAGAAGTGGAAACAATTGCGCTGGGATTGGTATCTGGAATACGGAATTCCGAAAGATAAAATTCATTGGTATAAACATGAAAAATTGGCGCATTATGCCAGTCAGGCTTATGATATTGAATTTGATTTTCAGGCTCTGGGAGGCTTTAAGGAGGTTGAAGGCATCCATGCCCGCGGTGATTGGGATCTGTCCCAGCATGCCAAATCTTCCGGCGCAGATTTAACCTATTTTGACGATGAAACCAAGGAAAGATTGCTTCCTCATATTATGGAAACTTCAGTCGGCTTGAATCGCTTGTTATTAATGTTTTTGGACAATGCTTACACTGAAGAGGATGTTGATCCCTCCTCCGCTGAAGCTTCGGAGGGCAGGGGTGAACAAAGAGCGGTTTTAAAAATAGATAAGCGTCTGGCCCCGGTAAAAATTGCAATTTTCCCATTGCTGAAAAATAAGCCGAACCTGGTGGCTAAGGCGAGGGAAATTTATTTAGCATTAAGAACTAAATATTTTTGTGAATTTGATGATAACGGCAATATCGGCAAGCGCTACCGCCGTCAGGATGAAATCGGTACGCCATATTGCGTTACGGTTGATTTTGAAACCTTGGAAAAGGATGACAGTGTGACTGTCAGAGACAGGGATAGTATGAAACAGGAACGAGTTCCTATTAAAGATTTGGAACAATTTTTTCTGGAAAAATTTAAAAGTTAAATAGTCAAATAAAAAGACTCCGTTACGCGGAGTCTTTTGAGTTTAATTGGGACCTTGATCAGCAGCCAAACATTTTTGCCAGCCTGCCGGATCATAATTTTTAGTTATAGTGCTTGAAACCGGTTCAAAGACGATAATGATATTGCGGGTTGGTTTTTCCTCAATGAATTTCAGGCAGAGATCCAAGGCATGGACTGATCCGACGGGAATGAAAATGTTTTCCTCGGGGAAATTTTTAATCAGTTCCAG
>JAPLYC010000101.1 GCA_026395755.1 Candidatus Parcubacteria bacterium
ACATGTGGCCGGTTTAGAAAATGCCAATAGCCCTGAAGTTGATGAAAATACGCCGTATCCCGTTGTTCATACCATGGAAGATCAGATTGAAAAAATTAAGACTCATAAAATGGGCGGCACCATGCGTTTGGGAGCTTATCCGTGCGTCTTGAATAAAGAGTCAGTGAGTTATAAGGCTTATGGCCAGAAAGAAATTTCTGAACGTCATCGACATCGTTATGAATTTAATAATGAATACAGAAAATTATTAGAAGAAAAAGGATTGCGCATTGCCGGAACATCGCCGGACAATAATTTAGTGGAAATTATTGAAGTGCCGAATCATAAGTTTTTTGTGGCGACCCAATTCCATCCGGAATTTAAATCAAGACCGTTAAAACCGCATCCGCTTTTCAGAGAGTTTATTAAAGCGGCGATCTCTTAAACGGTTGTATGAAGTTATCTTAGGTTATATTAAGTTATATAAGGTTGCAAAAACACTCTGTGTCGCGGGGTGTTTTTTGTTGTAAAAAAAATCCCCCGATCCGTAGACCGGGGGTCCTCTGCGTGCGCCCTAAGTGTCAAGGCCGAGGTTTGCCTTGGGGCCAATAAATTTTTAGACAAGAGATTGCACGTAAATCTTCCTGCCTGGTCCAAATCGTGCCCTTGCTGCGTCCTCCAGAAGGCCGGGCAAGCCTAAGGAGCAAGCTAGTTGCTTTCATTTTCTCTTAGGTCAAGTTTACTAGCACATCTTGACTGCAGCCTTGCATTGCCGCAATTGCAGCTCGGTTCAAGGCGTCCTTACTCGGCCCAGCCAATGTCTGCCAAAAGCCTGCTGAGACGATGATTACAAGATAGCATGAATTTTTTAAGTTGTCAATGGTTTTGGGGATTGAAATAGGTTTGTGGTATAATATTAAGGACGAAGTCTGAAGTCCGAAGTATGAAGAATTATTTATTTCAATAAAAATTTATGGAAAAAATTCTTGTTTTAGTTTTTTGTTTAAGTTTATTATTGGCAGGTTGCGGGCAGGGCAGTGTAGTGAAGGATGATACGGTTAATCAAAATACTGAATCTGCGCCAGTTAATGTTAACCAGCAGCAAGTCAATGCTAATCTGAATGTAAATTCTAATACACCAACTTCCGTACCAGTAGTAACTGGAGTAACATTGTCTAAGCTATTAATAAGTGATGTTTTCGATGACCAGGGAACTGTTTCCGCTGATAAAACTACCTATAGCGGCACCACTCCGGAAATCGGTGTTTCAGTTTATATCCTGGGAGCCAAAATCGGCTTGAAAGTTACTGCGGAATTAATTTATCTGCCTTCCGGAGACAAAGTCGGCCCTGTCAACAATGATACCCAAATGGAAGGCGATATTATTAGCAATTTTTCCTTTACCAAGCCTACCAAAGGTTGGCCCAGTGGTAATTATGCGGTCACAGCAACTTTGGAAGACGGACAAACTCTGACTACGAATTTTAATGTACCGTAATCTCCAGTAAATATAATAAACAAAAAGACCCAGCAGCAGTTGCGGGTCTTCTTGTTTTTTAGGGACAAAAGCAGTAAAATTAGGGTAGGTAAAGTTAAAAAACTAAATTGATTAATATGAAAAATAAAAAAATTATTTTCTTGTTAGCAGGTTTATTTTTACTCGTTGTTTTAACCGGTTGTAAAAAGACTTTTGTCCAAGACGGTTCGCCGACATTGGTGATGGGTAATAATAATATGGCTGAAAGCGATTCTTTGGATATTCTTTTGGGCCGGGCAAAAAATGTTAATAATATCAGATATGATATTGCCAGTAAAGACGCGGAAGGCAAGGCTATGATTCAAAAATTCTGGTTTAAAGATAAGAAAATGAGAATAGAGGCGGATAAAACGGTTTCAATTTTTGATCAGGATGATCAGGCTATGTATATTTACACGCCAGCAGAAAATAAAGCTATTAAAATGAGCTTAGGGCTGGGTCAGCAAAAAGAAAAATCGATTATTGATGAGGCCGGCGGTATTGATCAGTACAAGCCTGAAGTAATAGGTAATGAGGTAATTGACGGTAAAAATTGTCTGGTTATCCAGTATAAATGGGGAAGCACTATTACCAAGGAGTGGCTCTGGAAAAAATATGGCTTGCCAATAAAAATAGAAACCGATGACGGCAAAGATAAAACCATAGTTATTTACCAAAATTTTGATTTTAGCGTTATTCCGGATAATATGTTTGAATTGCCCAAAGACGTTCAGATTACTGATATGTCCAATCTGCCTGATATCAAGGATTTTAATCTGCCGGAAATAAAGTAAGAATTATAAATAAAAAAACGTCCCGCAACGCGGGACGTTTTTTATGTGCTTTTTTTAATTTTTAACCGGTAAGACGTGAACAAACTTGGTTTTGGTCAGAGCGTTATCGAATTTTCTCACTTTTTTTTCAGTAAATTTGACAAAGCCGTCAATAATGGAAAATAAAGTGTCATCTTTGCCTTTCATTACATTTTGACCGGCTCTGATTTTAACGCCTCTTTGACGAACCAGGATATTGCCTGCTTTGACATACTGGCCGCCGTAACGTTTGACTCCAAGTCTTTGGGCATTAGAATCGCGGCCAAGAGTAGTACTGCCACCTGCTTTTTTATGTGACATATTTGTATTTCGTTAATCGTTAGTCGGTATCGATGCCCGTTACGGTTGACGGTAATCGTCTGTCGTAGTTTGCATCTGAACCTTAATAATTTATAAAAATAGTTTAACAGATTTTAAAACGGCTGTCAACAGGAGAGTTTGACACAGGCAATAATAATGGTATAATTATAATACCTACTAATTTGGTTGGATATTAAGCTACTAATCAGCTAATAGGCTACCAATCTACTAATTCTTATAAGATAGTAACTTATAAGTAGATTAGTATTATATTCGTATATTAGTAACATATGATATTTTCCACAAAATCAGAATATGGATTAAGGGCTTTGGTGAATTTGGCGAAAAATCAAGGGCAAGATCCTTATTCGCTGGCCAAAATAGCTAAGGAAGAAAAGATTTCTTTGGCCTATTTAGAGCGCCTTTTTGCCAGCTTGAAAAAGGCTAAATTGGTGGTTAGTGTTCAGGGCGTTAAGGGTGGATATAAATTAGCTAAACCCGCAGTTAAAATTTCAGTAAAAGATATTTTTACAGCCTTGGAGGGTAGTTTAGCTCCATATATTTGTGCCGGCTTGGGCGGGCTTTGCGCAAAAAAAGGCTGTGACTGTCAGACTAAAGTGGTATGGCAGAAACTTGATCAGGGGATCAGTAAAACCTTAAATAATATAAAATTAAGTGATTTAATTAAATCTTAAATCAAAATTATGCAATATAGTAAAATTTTAATGGACCATTTTAAAAATCCGCGCAATCAGGGTGAACTTAAAAGTCCAGACGGCGTAGGTGAAGTCGGTAATCCTGTCTGTGGCGATATGATGAAGATTTATATTGAAGTTGATAAAAATAAAAAAGGTGAGGAAATTATTAAAGACATTAAATTTCAAACCTTGGGTTGCTGCGCTGCCATTGCTTCATCCTCGATGTTAACTGAAATGGCCAAAGGCAAAACCATTGAAGAAGCTTTGAAAATTACCCGCGAACAAATTGCGGAAAAATTAGGCGGCATGCCCAAGGAAAAAATCCATTGTTCAGTCT
>JAPLYC010000047.1 GCA_026395755.1 Candidatus Parcubacteria bacterium
TCATTTTAATTACTTACAGGAGGCTTTAGCCTCCGAATGACTTTCGGAATCCGATTCCCTTGCGTTAGTCTTGATATTTAAATAGTTTTTAACTTGCCCTAGGGAATCGGATTCCTAACGAAAGAATTCCTAACGAAAAAATCCCCGAACAAATGTCCGGGATTGTTTTAGTGTTTTAATCTTTGCCCCAAAATTCATCAGCCTCTTTTTCCATTTTCTCCAAACGGGTGTAATAGTCGGCAAATTCATTCAAATGCGCCAGGGCGATCTTGCCGGTCATTATCGGGTCATCGTTGGTGACGTTAGTGCTGGGGCTGACGGTGCCGTGTTCCAGTTCCACATCCAGGCCCATGCGAAATTGCTCCACATCCCATTTGGACCAGTCAATGCCGAGTTTTTCGCCGATTTCCTTGGCTTGGTCAGAGGTAAAGACTTTTTTTTCAGACATAAATTTATTGTTTTAAACGTTCCCCCGTAGGCGACACGACGGCGTGTCGCCTACGGGGCGCGAGTGAAAGTTATTTGTTAAGTTGATAGATATTCATGGCTAAATAAGTGGCAAAGGCGACCCAGGCACCATAAGGCAAAAGTAAACCTGCTGCCAAACGGGACAATGGCCAAGCCAAGATTATTATGGCAATCGTTGAAGCTTCCAAAAGAATCATTTCCAAGATTGACGCCAAAATCAGATGCTGATTGAAAAATAACAGGCTCCAGCCGATATTTAAAATCGCATTAACAACAAAAATTCCGATAATCCACCAGAATAAAGTATTATGCGGTAATTTGTTCCACATAATCAAAAGGCTGATCGCGCAGAGAATAAAAATAACTGTCCAGACCATGCCGATCACATAACCAGGGGGCGCAAAGCTCGGCAGCTTTAAACTTTTGTACCAACTGGAATTCGGGTCAGTCAAAGTGCTGCCGATAAAAGCGGTTAAAAATACGGTAATCGGGATAACGAGGTAACTCCATTTCATAGAGATAATATAATAATTAATTATTGACTTATACCCCTCTTTAGAGGGCGCCGTTCATACAAACTGTATTCGTTGGGCGCCTGCTAAAGCAGGGTATAAGTTTTAATTTTATTTCCTTTGATATAACCCGATTATCTCCGCAGAATCCAAAATATGCCCCTGCATAGCCTTGGCCAGATTATCAGCTCCGGTATTTGGGGTCAAATCAAGCTTAATGTCCAAGGCATAAACTTTGAAAAAATAGCGATGTGTTCCTGATGGTGGGCACGGAGCTACATAGCCTGTCCTACCGGCGCTGGTTTTGCCCAAATTTGAGGCTCCAGGCACGCTATTTTCAGCGATATCAGTTGTTTTGGGGTCAATGTTCCAGACTAGCCAATGCACAAAATTTCCGCTGGGCGCATCAGGATCATCAGCAACCAGAGCCAGGCTTTGCGCGTTATCCGGCACTTCAACAATTGTTAGCGGTGGATTAATCCCCTGCCCGTCGCAGGTGCATTTGGCGGGTAATTTAGAATTATTGGTAAAGGCGGGTGAAGTTAGTTTCATATTTATATTATTAATATTTAAGTTAAGCTGTTTTTGAGGTAAGCAAGCAGTTAAAAAAAATAAAGAAAATATTATTGGTATAAATTTTTTCATTCCATTTTTTTGTCCTTACCCCTTGTCTGGTTTTATTGTCCCAAACACTATAAAATAGAATCCCCTCTTAATTATTTGATGTATAATATAAAGAATTAAAAAGAATGCCATAAGAGTGCAAAGTATCCAAAAAAGATCCGTGTTAGATATGGAGCTATTTGCTTTCTCTAAATTTTCTAAACCCGACGTGAAGCCTTTCAAAAGCCCGCTAATAACTGTTATATATAAGCCAATATAAACAATTCTCAGTAATTTATACCATGTCTTTACTCTCAATTCATTTATCGTTTGAATTTTACCTTCATCAGCTTTTTCCCTTTGTATCTCGTTAATTTGTTCTTGTTTCTCGATGTATTCTTTTTTCAATTTAAGCATATTTTTACTTAATAACTAATGAAATTATTTTATTTGGTCGATATTCCCGGTTGCTATCTTGTTAAGATCATTGCTTGTAATTCCAAGACTTAAAAATCTCATTATTTGGTATGCGGCATCACCATTTTGCATATATATCCTTTTACATTTTACTGGATCTACATACCAAGCCTCCCCATGCTGTTGAACTTGCAAAAGTATATTACCTTTCAAACGTGATGCTGTTCCATTGGTTGTACATATAGAATTTGAGGTTTTCATTTCACTAGTATCGGTAGCAATCGGAATTTTACTCAAATCAGAATCAGTAATGCCTAAACCAAATTTTCGTAGAGCTTGATATGCGACACTACCGTCCTGTAAATAAAATTTTGAAGTATAACTCGGTGGAATATACCAAGCTTCTCCATTTTGTTCAATTTGGAGCAAAATTTTCCCACTAAGTCTGCTAATAAGTTTTGAGTCAGTCTGAAAACTTCTTTCGACACAATAACTCCCCCATGGATTCCAATCATAACCTGCCTTACAGATACACTTGCCGGAAGATTCCTCGCTTCCAACCCCATATTGTGTGCAATCACTAGTTAAAACTGTTGAATAAGTTTCGGGTAATGCGGAGGGGGCGATGGGCGTAGTTATAGGATAAGTTGTCGTTGTTTCTGCGATGCAATCGGTTTTAAAATCATTCATGATAAAACCAGCATTACATTGACATTGGTTATTCACTAAAGTCTGATTGGTTGAGCATTGCTTTAACTTGCAATTAAGATTTTTTGTATCATTTGCATCAACCCAAACATAACCATCATTACATATACATGTACTATCAATTGTTATGTGTGAATTTGTTCCGCAACTAGGAGATATTAAGGAAGCATAAGGTATTGATGATGATTTTGGTGAGTTAATTTTACTTTGTCCATCAAATTCATCTAATGCCCATAAAAAATCTGTTAATCTATCGTCAGATAGTGATATATAGCATGTTAAAGCCTGAAGTGGATGTATTGGCGTATATTTACTGTATTGATCTAATGTAAGGTTACCATAAATATTAAATTGATCATCAATAATTATTGGTGGGTCACTGGCATATTTATCCCAAGCACTTGTATCGGAATATTTACTGCCGTAGTCTCCATATTTATTAAATATACTATCAGAGCTATATTTACTTCCATAATCACCATATCTATCTATTAAACTATTGCTATCATATTGATTAGTAAATTTCCCCAAGGATGTATGATCCTTTAATGAATATAAAGATAAACCATCAAGGCTACTACAAAAATCAGCTTTTGCAACTTGTATAGTAATTAACAATGAAAATACTATTAACACAAGGGCCAGGACAATTGAGTAAATTTTTTTCATAAATTAAATTAATTTATTTAAATAATTTTGGGCGTGGGCAAGCTTTGTTTTCTTCGCAATAATAATAATATCCATCTTTTTCTTTTGAAGTTAAATATTCCCAATTCTCTTTTCTTTTCTGGTCCTTAAAAGCTTCCAAATTACACAGTGGGTCTGACATTTCAGGTAAAGAAAAAAGCGGCTTATAAACGTCGATATTCGTGTTCTCATTCTTATATTTTTCACTACAGTACGCGTCTTCCTTTTTAAAAAGATCCGCCCAACCTTGAGTCTTTTCAAGATAATTAACTCTCATCCAAAATGTACATCCCTCTATTTCTCTCTGATTTTTAGAAATACATTGCTGTTTATTAAAACTTAAAAAATCTTTATTAAAACTATATCCAAGCAACCTTACGATTAAGAGTGCTAAGATTATTATTAATAATGAACTAATAGTAATTAATATAAATTTTTTCATAATTTTATTTATTATTCACTTCAATATTTATAGCCTGATTATATTGATTCACGAAAGTATTATAATCAATTTGGACACTAGATGATTTTGTCAGAAGTTGGATTAGGGTGGAGATAATAACAATATATGCGGCAATTTTTTCTGGTGAATCTGGCAACCATTTTTTAAATTTAGAGAAATTTTCCAATTTTTTCAGATTTGATATATCTTCAAGTGTTTTAGCCTTCTGTAATGCTTCAAATAATTCCGTCGCTATTTTAAGTGGATCATCTGTTTGCCCTAAAACATTTATAAAGCCTTCTACAGTCGCTCTAAATGTTCCATCGGGTATATTTTCCATCGAATGACAGAATGGGCATTGCGTTTTATTATTCACAAAAGTTGCGGAAGCACCTGGTTCCATCATAATACCAGAAGAAAATATTCGATCGCATTTTTCGCATTGTAACATTAGTAAAGGCATATATAATTTTAATTAATAACTTCAATTACCAACTACCTCCCCCGCCTCCGCCAAAACCGCCGCCAGAACCGCCGCCTCCGCCAAAGCCGGATGAGCCGCTGGAAGCTGAAGCCGGCGCAGTATATAAAATCGTGCTGGCCTGGCTGGAAAAATTATGCATGCTGTTAACAAACATTAAACTGTTGAACGTGGATAGGTTTTCATCGGTCGAATACCACTTGGGCGGCTGTTTGTAAATGTCAGCAAATTGTCCGGCCCATTCCTTTTCCACGCCTAAAACCATGGCATAGGGTAAAAGCTTTTCAAAAAGTTCGGGATTTTTTTCCGGGGCATTGTGAAATTTGATCCTGTCTTTTTCCGCCACAGTCAAAAATAATTTAAGGCCTAAAATCTGTTCCTTGGCTAAAACGCCCTTCTCAGTTCTTTTGGACATAAAGCGACTGGCAATAATGACAATAATCGCGGCAATCGCAGCGCTAACTAGCCCTACATTGGTTTCTAAAGACCCAGATAATAAATAAACAATAAAAGATACAATCAAACCTAAAACCAGGAAACCATTTCTCATCTTACTGGGATTTTTTGGAAAATAACCATTAGTCGCGGTTAGATTATAGACATCTGAAGTAATTTGCTGGTAATCCTTATAAAAATCCTCATGCAAATCCTGCAAGTCAACTTCCTTGGCGTTGTCTGCAAATAAAGCATCCATTAATTTCTTTTCATGAGCGATTGCTAATGTGTCTGATTCCTTTAATTTAATTAAAGTATAGACCGGCTTTTTAATAATAGTAACGGCTATTTGCCTTTTAATTTTTAAATAACCTTTGACGGCAAGTTCAATTATTTCAGCAGAAATGTCTTTTTTATCGGTTTTTTCATCATAGATTGTGCCGACTTCTGCCGGGCTTAAGCCAGCCGGCGCTTCATATTCGGCAATGATTGTTCCCCGTCCGGCCGGATCTTTGCCCTTAAACAGCCAGAATAAATAACAGCCAATAACGATAAATATGAATAAAAATGCGCCTCGATTATCCAGGGCAAAATCCTGCAAATACTCCTGAGTAGTTGGCTTATGGACAATACCTGTAGGCCAGCCAAAAACAAAGGTTAAACCTTCATAAGCATTAAGATTATTTTGGCTGAAAAATACCCCTTTGGCCGAAGTTTTATCCGACTGTTCAAATATATAAGAATCTTTGCTGCAGGCTGTCTGACTACCGTAAGGTCCGCTAAAACAAGCTTTTTGCAGCTGATCAAGGGCTATATTTTGGGGTAAAATTACAGTAGCGCTGGATTTATCAATAGGAACACCCCATTCATCGCCGGTGGCATTCCAATATAATTCATCGTGATCAGTAAAGTAATTAATGGACCGGCGAATTTTATAATTTATAATATAGATTTTAACGCCCGTAATCAAAATATCAGCATTACCTATTTTAATGTCAACATCATCACCGGGATAAGAAACTTCAAAATTATAAGCCTGGTTTTGTTCATCAACAACACTTATATCAGAAATTCTTAAATTAAATTTATTGCCTTCGCGGTCATATTTAATGGGAATATCGCGATAAATGCCGTGATGCTCCGTGTCCCCAAAATTATATTTTATAGTCTCGGAGACATTTATAGTCGCATCGACATTAATCTGAATTTGCGTATCAAAACTGTCGATTTTTTCAGTCGCATCCTGGGCTAAGGCAGGTAATGCTAATAATAGTCCCAGTCCGATTACCAGTGTTAAAATGAGTTTATTTGGTTTCATAATGTTACATATCTACGGATATGCTGCAAATCTACAATATATTCGTAGATTAGTAGCAAATTAGTAAATTAGTATCCTTATTGAACTATTATTTGACCTATCATTGAAGGATGAATAGCGCAATGATAATCATATGTGCCTGTCTGAGTAAAGGTATAACTGAAATTATCTCCTGTATTTAAGGCTTTGCTATTGAAAACCGAACCAACGATTTGATGCGGCGCGGGATCATCATTAATCCAGGTTACAGTTGTTCCCATTTTGACACTGAGCAAAGTCGGATTAAACGCAAAATTGGCAATGCTGATACTGGCCGGCTGATAATCCGGCTGATTAATATTTGTATTAATTACATTATTTTGACCTGGATTTCTGTTTATATTCAAATTTGGAGCCGGTTGGTTAATATTAGGCTGAGCATTAATATTATGAAGCTGAAAATTAGGCGTATTTATCGGAGGGATTGATGCTATCGGCACTATTGATTTTTGAAAATACAGATATAAAAGTCCGCCCACACCTAAAATTACAATTATAGTAATGATGATTAAACCGGTTGTTTTGTTCATGTGTTTGTAGGTTAAGTTTTATGAGGTTATATTAAGTATTTTGTAGCTAATTAGCAAATTAATAGCCAATTTAGATTTGAATTTTATTAAACAGATAGCTGCCAATACCTAAAATTACCAATGCGGCAATTGTCATCACGGTAAAATCCAGTCCCAAACCAAAATAAGTCTGATTGATGAGACTATCTCGCATGGCATCCACACCATAAGCCAAGGGATTTAAGCGAACAACAGTTTCTAAAACAGCAGGTAATCCTTTTAAAGGAAATAAAGCACCTGATAAAAAGAAAATCGGCATGATTAAAAAATTCATAATCAGCTGAAAGCCCTGCATATCTGACAGTAAAGAGGCAATGGCTGTGCCAAGGCCGGTGAAAAATAAAGCGATTAGCAGCATAGCGATTAAACATAAAGGCAACATTGCCCAATTGACAATTTGGAATCCAAATAATGTGGCTAAAATCAGTACAATAAAACCCTGCATAATAGCGACTGTTGCGCCGCCTAATGTTCTGCCGATCATGATATTAATACGGGAAACCGGCGCGACCATGGTTTCTTTTAAAAATCCAAATTGGCGATCCCAGATGATTTCAATGCCTGAAAACATGGCGGTAAATAAAATGCTCATGGAAATAATGCCGGGTACTAAGAATTGGACATAACTTCCCTCGCCTGCCTTTTGATAGACAGGCCCGAAACCCAATCCCAAAGCAACCAAAAATAATAACGGCTGGGCCAATGAACCGACCAGGCGGGATTTGGATCTTAAATATCGTTTAAGCTGGCGAAGCCAAAGAATGTATATAGTAGACATAAGTTAGATTTTGGATTTTAGATTTTAGGTTTTAGATTATAAATTTTAATGTCGCCAAACTCCGTGGCGTTGGCGCATGAGGGCTTCGCTGGAAACTTCTTCGTCGCGCAATTTTTTTCCGGTTAACGCTAAAAATGCATCTTCCAGATTATCTTTCCCTGTTTTGGTTTTTAATTCATCAAGGGTGCCGATAATTACAATTTTCCCGTGGTCAATGATGGCAATCCTGTCGGCTACTTTTTCAGCTTCAGCCATGTAGTGAGTGGTGAAAAAAACCGTAATCCCCTCTTTTTTATTTAAGTCTTTGATGTATGTCCAGATATGATTGGTTGTTTGCGGATCAAGTCCCAGAGTCGGTTCATCCAAAAACATAACTTTCGGATGATGCAAAAGTCCGCGGGCAATTTCCAGGCGTCTTTTCATACCTCCGGAAAATCTTTTAACTAATTCCTTCTTACGATCCCATAATTCCACAAATTTAAGCATATGCTCAATGCGTTTTTTGCGTTCAGATTTTGGAACTTTGTATAAAACGCTATGAAAATACATATTTTCATAAGCTGTCAGTTCATCATCCAGGCTGGGATCCTGAAAAACAATGCCAAAAGAATGTCTAGCTCCGTCCTGGTCTTTAATCGAGCTATGGTTATCAATTTC
Source organism: Candidatus Parcubacteria bacterium (assembly GCA_026395755.1). Lineage (GTDB taxonomy): Bacteria > Patescibacteriota > Patescibacteriia > CAIXNZ01 > CAIXNZ01 > JAPLYC01. The sequence continues at coordinate 8,115 of JAPLYC010000047.1, forward strand.
CAGGTCGCCCGAGCTTGGTTTGAGCAAAGTTGTCAGCATTTTAATGGTCGTGGTTTTACCGGCGCCGTTCGGACCTAAAAACGCAAAAATTTCACCTTTGCCGACTTCAAAAGAGATATCATCAACAGCCGTAAAGGATTTGAATTTTTTTGTTAAGTTTTTAACTTTGATTATATTGGACATAGTTTAGCTGTAATATTTTTTAAAAGCTGCGTTTAATTCTTTAATAATTTCCTTTTTATGTTGATATAATGGATGATTTTGAGCCATTGACTTGAACGCCGGCAAAAATACCTCTTTAATCACCGGGCCATATTTAAGTTTAAAATTTTCTTTGCGGGGACCGTCGGGGACTTTATCCAAATGCAATGCATTTCTGGCAAAATCAGCGAATTTAATCACAAAAGTTTCAGGATCTCTTATCTCATCTTTAACATTCTCTTTATATAACTGATGTTTTGTTTTTTCAACGCCCTGTGACTTGAGATTGACCTGGATAGAAGTAAAATCAGGATTAGTAAGTCTGGCCACGATTTTCTTCACTCTTTCACCGAATAAAGATCTAATTTCCATCAAAGCGTCATGTTCCGGGCTGACTGATAATTCATTCTTGGCCAGCCATTTAGCCTGCAATTTTAATTTCTGGTCTTCTACGGCGTCGTGAAGCAAACCGGCTATTATTAAATCAGGATCATTAATATTATATTTATTAATCAAATCAGCAGCTACTTCCAAAGGATGACTTATATAAGGCTTGCCGTTAGGACTATCCTTTTGATCAGAATGCAGCTCAATCATCAAATCCAGGGCATCATAAATTTTCGCGCTGACTTCAACTTTAAAAATTTTGGCCACTGCTTTTTTAAATTCCACAATCTCCTGGCTGATAATTTCCGCTTTATTTATAGGCTTTACTATACCTGTTTCGGATAAATTCATATATTTAAATGCTTGCTATATTATTGTTACTTACATTTTACAGGATTTTAGCCTAATAATCAAAAAAGCGTCCCCAATAGCGGAACGCTTTACCACCCCCTTTTTTCTCTGAGATAATGCCGGCTGCATTCAGCTTGGGATGGGATCTCGCCAAAGTCATCTCGGACATGAGTTTCAGATTCTTCCATTATGATTTGGCGAAATTTTTCACCGTATTTGGCTGTAAAAACAGCAATGGCTTCGGAAATGCCTTCAATATGATGACGTTTTTCCCGATGGTAAAAAAGGGTATAAACTGTCTCATAGCCTTCATCACCAAAAAAGTAGTCAAACCAGTAATGCAATTCCCAGATCATCGGACTAAGTTTAGCCCAATTTTCTTTCAGAAACTCGGGGGCATTCTGCTGAATCTTATAAAAAGATTTTGCCGCATGATCCTTATAGTCCATGGGGCACCTCCTTTTTTACTTACATTAAGCCAATTTATACAATAATGCAAATAAAAACAAATAATTTTGACATCTTAAACTGTTGACAGTCACTGATTTTATTGCTAATTTAAGGTTATATCTCAGGTCAATTACAGGGAGGAAAAGATGGCTGACAAATGTGAGAGCAACGGAGTGGTTCACAAGGATTTTTTTAATGACGGGCGCGTACAAGCCCTGGCCTTCAAAGACGGCAAGGGTCTAAAATCAGTTGGCGTAGTCGGACCCGGACTTCACGATTTCGGTAAAGCCGATGCTCCAGAAACCATTGTGGTTACCAGCGGCGCACTGACCATCAATGGATTTATCTATTCAACTGCCGAAGGACATGCATCCTGTCCCATTAAGATCGGCGATCCGATTGTCTTTAAAGCCGATGATTTCGCCAGCTATCTTTGCATCAAAGGTTAAACTAAAACAAAAAGCTTCCTGATACGCGGGAAGCTTTTTTATTCTTGACAAAATCATAATTATAGGATAAAGTAATCAAGTATTGAATAAGTATTTTTTGATAAATATTCTGTCAACCAAAAGGAGGAAAAGACAATGGCAGTTAATGCCAGCAAAAAGAGAGATGCCAGATTTTGGAAAAAGTGGCATCAGGCTGGTGCTTTGGGGTCAGCTTATTCCCAGAAACTTTTTTACGCGAAAGGACACATCCCGGCAGGCTACTTCTGTTCCGAATGCGGGGCGACCAATTGCAAACTTTGGCGAAGAGCTTACACTTTTCAACCAAAATTTCTGTGCGCCGTCTGCGCCGCCAAAAATCAGAAAGAGGATATCACGACCATTGATCGCAAAGGAACTATTCCCTATAAGGATGGATATCGGACCGATAACATCGGCTGGTATGTTCCTGCGATTCCTACGGAAGACCGCAGAGGTTATTGGACTAATGCTTCAGTTCCGAAGTTAGCTTCCCTCTGGTGGAACAGACTTCCGACTCTGCCGCCGCCCAAACCTGAAGGTGAAAAGAAAAAAGTCAACGTGGTGTTTGAGTACACCAATGGCTCCTACTGTGGGGCTCGAATTTGGTCAAGCTACCCGGCTGATGAACTCGAAGAAGTTCGAGCCAAGAACAATGACCCGAATTCCGGAATCAAGATTGTGGCTGAAGATGTCTCGTCTGATAAGGCGGAGCGTCTGTGCCGAAAAGCTTTGCTTCAAAGCGGGGTATTCACACGACGGCTTGAACATCTTGACGCAGATCCTAATGTTTCGCCTGATCTCATGGGGGCAGAAGTAACCAACATGTTATTGGCTGCTTTTATGTAACTGAGGAATTACAAACACCGCCAATATACTTAGAAAGTTGAGGCGGTTTTTTTATTTAACAAAAAAGAGCCCTCAGGCTCTTTTTATTTTGGCGGAAGAGGTGGGATTTGAACCCACGAGACTATTTCTAGTCTACGGCTTTTCGAGAGCCGCGCCTTCAACCTCTCGGCCACCCTTCCCCTTTTGTAACTGAAAACTATAACAATAACTAGCGTTAATCCTGATTAGCTCGGGATATTCTTTTATTTTGGAGTTCGCTTAAATAAATTTTGCGGATGCGGACGTGTAGCGGAGTGATTTCCACGAGCTCGTCGTCGCCGATATATTCCAAGGCATCTTCAAGATCCATGGTTTTAGGAGTATTAAAATGATCTACCCCGCCGTCGCCTTTGGAGCGCATATTTGAGAGCTTTTTAGTTTTACAGACATTAACCCAGATATCGCCGCTTCTGGAATTTTGACCCACCACTTCCCCTTCATAAACCTGGACTGCCGGGCCATAAAATAAAGAGCCGCGATCCTGGATATTGACCATGCCGTATAAATTTGTAACTCCTGCTTCATGGGCAACCAAAGATCCCTGGTCTTTTTCTTTCCAATTGCCCGGATCAGGTAAATAATCAAAAAAAGTAGTATTGATAATTCCTAATCCTCTCGTATCAGTTAAAAATTCCGTGCGATAGCCAAAAAGTCCGCGGGTCGGAATTATATATTCCAAATAAACTGTCTTATCTACTGTATTCATTTCCTTAAGCTCGCCTTTGCGTCCGCCAAGTTTCTGAATAATTATGCCTTGAGCGAAATCAGGCGCTTCAATAAATAAGCGGTCATAAGGAGTCATTTTCTTGCCGTTAATTTCTTTATTAATAACCTGAGGGCGTGAAACTTGTAATTCATAACCTTCACGTCTTAAACGTTCAATTAAAATCGCCAAATGCAATTCACCGCGGCCACAAACAATCCATTTGCCGTCAGGAGTATCCTCCACGCGTAAAGCCATGTCTGTTTCCAGTTCTTTAAATAAACGGGCTCTGATTTGGCGGGAAGTTGAAAATTTGCCTTCCTTACCGGCAAAAGGTGAATCATTAACCATGAAAGTCATTTTCACTGTCGGCTCGTCAATTTTAAGCAAAGGTAAAGCCTGAGGATTTTCAGGATCAGCAATCGTTTCCCCAATGGTAATTTCAGGAATACCGGCTAAAGCTACTATATCCCCAGCTGTTGCTTCTTGAATTTCAACCCTGTTTAACCCGACAAATGACATTAAAGACATTAAACGATATTTATGTTGCTGACCTTCACGGTTAATATGAATTACATCCTGACCTGCTTTGATTTTGCCGTTATGAATACTGCCAATGGCGATTCTACCTTTAAAGTCATCGCCTATAATATTGGAAACTAACATTTGTAAAGGTTTATCTGGATCAGCAACAGGCGCGGGAATATGTTTAACGATAGCCTCAAAAACAGGTTCAATATCTTTCATGGCCTTTAAATTTGC
>JAPLYC010000050.1 GCA_026395755.1 Candidatus Parcubacteria bacterium
TTTCTGGCCACTACCGGCGCTAAATGCGGCAGTTTGCCGGCTGGAGTTGTTAAAGAGGGTTCGCCCAAACCAATAACCTTAAAATACTGGAAAGTTTTCGAAGAAAGCGACAATATCAGCGAGTTAATCGCCGAATACCAAAAGATCAATCCGTATGTTTCCATCCAATATGAAAATTTTCGCTATGATGAATATGAGGATAAAGTCATCAATGCGCTGGCCGAAGATCGCGGTCCGGATATTTTTTCCATTCAAACTACTTGGATGAGAAAATACCAGTCAAAAATACAACCGATGCCGGCGCAATTAAAGCTGTTCACCTCAGTACAGATGGGGACTATCCAAAAACAGACTTATACCAAAGAAATAACAAAAAAGACCCTGACCACCAGAGATCTGAATACTTTATTTCCTGAAGTAGTTGTTGATAACCAGCTAATCGGCGGACAAGTTTATGGTTTGCCATTAAGCATTGACACTCTGGCCCTATTTTATAACAAAGATTTGCTTAATAATGCCGGCATTACCGCGCCGCCAACCAGCTGGGATCAATTATTGGTACAGGTGGGCAAACTGACCAAGCGCGATCCGCAAAAAGATATTATTCAGGCTGGCGTAGCTTTGGGCACGGCTGATAATGTCACCCGCGCAGGTGATATTCTTAGTTTATTGATGATGCAAGTGGGCGCGCCCATGACTGATATTAACGGCTATCCGACTTTAAGCACCAAACCTCTAGGCTATGCGGGGGAAGATACACCTGCTGTTTCCGCTTTGAATTTTTATAATCGCTTTGCCGTACCCAGCAATGAAGTATATTCCTGGAATGAATCCATGCCCAATTCCAAGCAAGCTTTTATCCAGGGGCTGACGGCTTTCTATTTCGGCTATGCTTATGATATCCCGACCATAAAAACCCAGGCGCCCAAGCTTAATTTTGAAGTTTCGGCCATGCCGCAACTCTCACAACCATCTATTAATTTTGCCAATTACTGGGCGGAAACAGTCTCGAAAAAAAGCCAGTATCAGAATGAAGCCTGGGATTTTATTTTATTCATTACCACCAATCAGGAGATCAATAAAAAATATGTTACCAAATCCCAAAAACCGGTTGCCTTGCGCGCCTTAATTGAATGGCAGCAGGATGATGTGGTTTTAGCGCCTTTTGTCGGACAGATTCTGACGGCGCGTAGCTGGTATAAGGGCAAAAATCCCCAAGCGGCTGATACAATACTTAACAGCATGATCACTGATAATTTAACCGGCGCTTATAAAACTCTGGATCTTGTCAGCCAGGCCAATAGTAAGCTCGGCATGACCATGCAATAAAATTTTGCCGATTATTAATTTAAATATTTCTATGTCCAGCTTTAAAAAAGTCAAATTTTGGCTTATACTATTAATAAGCCTGGGTTTTTTATTTTCTGTATCCCAAGTCGCCTGGGCGCAGGATTCTATCCTGCCTCCATGCACAAGCACCGGAGACTGCTCCTTGTGTGATATTTTACAGACAGCCATCAATGCCGGCAAAGTCATTTTGGGAATAATCGGCAGCCTGGTGCTTTTAATGTTTGTTTACGGCGGTTTTACCTGGCTGATTTCCAGCGGCAACGAAGCAAATATTAAAAAAGGTAAAGATATTCTGGTTAATGCGGTTGTTGGTTTAGCCATTATTTTTTCAGCTTACTTGATTGTGACCACATTAGTTGCCGTCTTAACTAAACAAAATTTCGACTGGCAGGCCAAGCTTACCTGTACGCCAGTTTCCTTTACTCCCGTCACTATTACCAATGCCGTCAATCTTTCAGCTGCTGTACCCAAAGGCACTGATCAGGTAAAGGGAGAAAGTTGCAACACTACAGCAGATTGTGGCGGCTGCACCACCCCTAAATGCTATTGTCAAAAAAAAGCAACCGGTACAGATGGCACCTGTGCAGAAGTTGGGGCAGACGGCACAGCCTGCAAAAACGATGAAATAAAGAGTAATAAAAATGCGACTTGTGCCTCACAAAATTGCGGTAGTAGCTCTGGCAAATGTGAAGCAGGAGGTAATGCCTGTAAAACTAAAGGAGAATGCTCTGCTTGCTCAGATTCTGCTACTCCGGGCAAAGGTCAATTTTGTAAAAGAATAACACCTGCTGATGCAACTAAGGGTGACTGTGCCGATAAATTAGATACCGGAGCGACCTGTAATAAGAATATCGCAACCTCAGGGTGTTTATCTTCAAATTATGAATGTTTTTCGGGCGTATGTGATTCAGCTACTGAAAAATGTGTATGCAATAAGGCGGGCAAGGATCAATGCCGTAATAATAAAACTTGCAACACCACTAGTAAAATGTGTGAATAGGCTTATATTTAAAATTTAAAAATTTATACAATCTTTATGAAAAAAAATTGGTTAATTATCTTCTGTTTATTGCTTTTTACTGGTTTGTTTCTAAGTTTGCCAAAATTAACCCTGGCAGTCACCTGTGGTAGTTTAAATGGCTCCTGTACCCCCTTCAGTGCTAATCACTCTCAGGCGTGTGGAAGTCGATCGAGTCAGGTGACAGATGACTGTAAGGATGACAAGTCATGTTGTTACACTCCCGCCCCCACGCCTACTCCATCACCTACGCCTGCAGGCGGAGGTACAATCAGTGGCACCACTGTTGATCTAAGCGAAGTAAACCCCTTGGGTGTTTCCGGCATTTCCGGCATTAACACGGTTATTGGCCGGGTCATTAATGCTGTTTTGGGCATTACCGGATCTGTGGCCTTATTTATGTTTGTTTATGGCGGTTTTATGTTAATGACTGCAGCCGGGCAAGATCCCAAGATTCAAGCCGGCAAAAAAATCATTACCTGGGCAATTATCGGCATTCTGGTAATCTTGGGCAGTTATGTGATTGTTAATTTTATTTTTACCGGCCTTACTGCCGGAGGAGGCGGCGGGGGTACGAGCGGAGGCAACAACAATTGCGCTTCGCCAAATGTCTGCAAACCAGCCTATGAGTGCCTGACTGGTGCTACTGGGGGTGATTGCTCAGGTGGGGATGTCTGCTGCCCACCGAACTAGTGACGTACAAACACCGGCTCCGCAATAGAATTGCTTAAAAAACGAAATAATATTATAATATAGTAAACAATTAAATATTTAATAATTAACTTATCAATGCTTGGTTTTTCGAGACCGAGTATTGACAAAGGGTAAAAAAAACATGAAAAAGAATTTAATCAAGTTAGCGCTTTCTTTAGCCCTCGTTAGCATCTTGGTCATGCCTTTAATGGTTAGCGCCAGCGGCAGAACCATTGATCCTGGCTTTGGCTATATCAGCGGCTATATTGGCATGGGCACACAGGATATTCGCATTACCATTGCCAATATCATCCGCGTAGCTATGGGCTTATTGGGCATTGTTGCAGTCCTGATCATTTTGATTGGCGGCTTCAAGTACATGACTGCCATGGGTAACGAAGAATCTGTTAAGAAAGCTAAACAATTGATTTTTTCCGGCATTATCGGCCTGGTCATTGTTCTCTGTGCATATGCCATTGCCACTTTTGTCATCACTTCCATCTTATCTGCAACCACAAGTTCCTAAATCTAAAAGAACTTTTTGAGGGGTAGGTCTTTAGCCTGCCCCTCACCCCTTAGGGGAGTTTTGTATAAAAAACCATGAAAACATTTATAATAGTATCTTTACTTTTTGTTATCTTGACTTGCCTAATGCCCTTAAATCAAACTCAGGCAACTGCTGATTATGGTATCCAAGGCACTCAAGAAGAAGCCAAGCTGCCTACTTTTGGCGGCGGCGGTGTACCGGCTTTCTTGGGACGCGTTGCCGGCGCGGGCTTAGCCTTGGCCGGATCACTCTTTTTATTCCTGATAATTTACGGCGGTATATTAATGATGGCGTCAGCGGGAAATGAAGCAACTTTAAAAAAGGGCCGCACCGTGATTACCTGGGCCATTATCGGCGCTATGGTTTTAGGCGCTGCTTACGCGATTACCTCCCTGATTTTTAGCACGCTAACCGCGCAATAACCCGGCTTTTAACTAAAATGAAGAATAAATTTTTTTTAATATTTTTATTACTTATCATCTCGGGCTTATTTTTGTATCTTAGTCCGGTTTTGGGCTATAGTTTTGCCAATCAGAATGAATTTTTAAATTCTACCAGAAATACCATCGGCTATAGCGAAAACCAGGGCAATATCGGCTTAATCATTGCCCGGGTAATCAACGCGCTCCTGGGCTTAGTCGGCGCGGTTTTTTTAATTTTAATCATCTACGGAGGCTTTACCTACATGACTTCGGGCGCTGAGGAAGGTAAAATTAAAAAAGCCAAACTAATTATTACTAAGGCAATAATCGGATTTATTATAATCATGGCGGCTTATTCAATTACCTACTTTGTTGCCAGTACCATTGAAAATGCCACTCAACCGGCGGGACAAACTTGCCCGGGAACATGCGCCCAGGACAATTGCGGTGATTGCACTGACCTCGGACAAATAAGCTGTCCAAGTGAAGCTCCGCACTGTTGCGATTGCAGTAATTCCCAATAATAGCTGATAAATTTTATTTTATGAAAACATCCTATTTGCTCCTAATCTTACTTTTAGTTAGCATTCTTGGCAGCCAAGCAACCATGGCCTTGGCCCAGCCTTTAAATTTAAGCAATGTTAACGGCTTTATCAATCAAACTGGTGAAGGCGCCGGCATTAAAACTGAGACATCGCTTCCGGGCTTAGCCGCTCAAATAATCCAAGTTCTACTGGGCTTATTGGGCATCGCCTTTGTTCTTATGATTATTTACGGCGGGTTTTTATATTTGACTTCCCTGGGTGAAGAATCTAAAATTAAAAAAGCCAAGGATCTGCTAAAACTTGCCGTCATCGGATTTCTTATTGTGATGACAGCCTATGCCGTTACCCTTTTTATTGCTACGACTCTGGAAACATCGCTACAATAACCGCGTTAAATTTATGAAAAAATTTTATACCATATTCGCTATTGTCTTTTTGATCGCTATTTTATTTTCTATTTTTGGGTTTGAAATTGCGCAGGCTAGCCGATTTTCCGGAGGTTTACAAAATACAGCAGGGAATGTACCCACCTTAGGCAAGGCCACGCCACAAAGTTTTGCAGCCACTTTAGTAAAAAGCCTGATTATTTTCGTGGGGGTGATTTTCATGATCGTATTCATCTATGGCGGAGCTTTATACATGTTTTCACAGGGAGACCCGAAAAAAACACAAAAAGCCAAGGGCCTGCTTGTTACTGCGATTATTGGCCTGGCCATTGTCTTGCTGGCTTACACTATTGCTTATTTTGTGTCCAGCACCATTGAACAATCATTAATCAGTCCATAAATATTTAATTAATTTGAAATCGTATGAAAAAAGTATATCTGGCATTTAAACTCTTAATCATTACCTGTTGTCTTTTAACGGCTTTTAGCAGTACTGTTTTGGCAACGCCGCCCCCTGAGGATACTGGCACTGGCAGTTCAGGCGGTTCAATCACCAACTCAATTCAAAATTTCGGCGGCCAGGTATATGGGCAGGATGAACCGGCTCACCCGGCACAAATCGCGGCAACAATTATTCAGATACTGCTTGGGCTTTTAGGCATTGTTTTTGTAATTTTAATGATTTATGGCGGCGTACTCTATATGACCTCAACCGGTGAAGCCAAGAAAGTTGAGCATGCTAAAAATGTGATTGTTTACGCGGTTATTGGCGTGGTAATTATTGCTCTCGCTTATGCCCTGACAACATTTATAGTTGGCGCCATTTTACGGGCTTCACTAGAGAGTGGAGGTGGTAGCGAAGGTCTGGGAACAGGAACTTCAAATTAATACACTATTAAATACAAAAGAAAAAGGGTAGCCTCGATGGCTACCCTTTATAGTTTAATTAAGGGTGTTTTATTTGTCATACACCCAAAACGAGAAGTCTCCTGGCTTTCCGCATTCGGGCGCGGCAACCGGAGCATGAGGAGACGGTACGGTTACCATATTGGAGGCATTTTCCCCTGTCGCGGCGCTAGTCGCAACCCAAGGAAAATTACCGCCCTGATTCATCTCCACCCAATAGCATTGCCCCTGCCCGACTGTAAAAGTCGATACGGGCCTTTGATTGCTATCCATCACCTGAACGGTGAGGGGAGCCTTGGTTTTATTGATGAACCAACCACCATACTTCCGGCCGGGCATAGTCTGCGTCCGCTGTCCATTGCTCGAAGATGAGTTGTCCGGAAAATAATCAAACTCATCGCTGCCGGAACGGAAATGAACCCCTGCGCTGGGATTCTGCTGAATAGCACCCTGAGCCAGGGACCAGCCTGGACTCGGATGAACTACATCTTCAGCACGCTCATTGGATGGGCCGTGATAGGAGACATCGCCGCGACGTGCCGTAGCACAGGCGACCATGCCGGTGAAAGCAAGAATCAACGCGATGGTAAGAACTTTCTTCATTTTTTCCTCCTCCGCCCTTGGGGCGGTGTTTTGTACAAGTTTATCCTAAATGACCAACAATTTTACAATGTCTTCAATCTTTACAGTATAGCATTTTTGAATGAATTTGTCAATACCAGGGCTTTATATTTTACTAAAAATAAGCTAAAATATATGTATGAAACCCCCTGAATTTAAATGGATAAAAAACTTAGATTGGCCAAAATTAGCCAAAATTACCTTTGGTTTGATTTTTATCTATATTATTATAATTTTTGGCATTAGTCTGTTTAAATACTTTAATTACCTATATAATGGCCTGGATTTAGCGATTTTTAACCAGGTCTTTTATAATTCCTCCTATGGCCGCTTATTTGAATTTTCTATCCATCCCACGTCATATTTAGGTGATCATTTTGAACTGATTATCTTTTTCCTGCTACCTTTTTACACACTCTGGCGCTCTCCCCTGAATTTACTATTATTACAGGCCTGCTTTTTAGGGTTTACTGCCATTCCGGTATACTTACTCGCAAAAAAACACTTAACGCCTCAATTGGGACTCTTGGTTATCCTGCTATATATATTTAATCCTCTGACCTTCAATATCGCCGTATATGAATTTCACATTTTGGCTTTGGCGCCTTTTTTTCTGGCCTGGACATTTTATTTTTATGATCAAAATAAATTCTGGCCCTTTTTAGCTTTTTGCGCTCTTAGCCTGTTGGTCAGAGAAGATGTTTCATTTGTTATTATTTTATTTGGCTTAGTCGCGCTTTTAGACAAGAAAAAATTACCGTGGATTTTGGCGCCCTCATTTTTGGGCTCTGCTTACTTTTTTATGATTTTAAAACTGGCGCCTTTGGTTTCTTCCATGTCGGCATACAAATTTTTAGCTTATTACTATTGGCTGGGGCAATCACCGGCGGAAATTTTCATTAATTTTTTTACCAAATATCAACTTGTAATCAGGCATGTAGCCAATGTGCAGAATCTGGAATTAATTTTAGGCTTTTTTCTGGTCTTTTTATTTATCCCGATCTGGCGGCCCAAGTATCTCCTTTTATGCCTGGGCAATCTAATGCAATTACTTTTGGCTGCCTTTGCTACCGGTGCAACCATCAAGGGGCATTATGGCTCAATTTATTTAATTGTATTTACAATAGCCACAATTTTTTCCTTAAAAGCCCTGCAGACTAATTCAAAATTTCAGTACCTTAATCGGGAATATTCAGGCGTTTTACCGACAATTTTTATAGGCGGACTGATTTACCTTCTTATTGTGCTTGGTCCCCTGCCCTGCCTCGCCAATACCCTGGTAAATTTTAATTATAAAGATACACCCCTAAAACAAGAATTTGTTTCTCAAATTCCCGAGAATTCCTCCGTAATCACCACCTATGACTTGATTACTAACCTATCTTCCCGAAAATACGTTTACCCTTTAAATTATACTGTTATTGGCCGCCAGCAATTTAATGCCGGAGATTACCTGATTCCGGATAGCACTCAGTACCTGCTGATTGATTTTAGTGATTATATTACTTTTCATCTGCAATTTGCCCAAAAATATCCTGATTATTATTACCAAATACCGGAAAAATTATCTAATCTGCTCAAAGAAAAGAATTTCAAGCTGATAAAGATAACCCGCAACCTGGCTTTATGGCAAAAATCAGACCAGCCTGACAATTATCAGCTTTATTCAACTTTTACTAAAGAAGAATTACCGCAGATATCTGCCCCGCAAAATCAAAATTTGCAGGATAAGTTAGAGTTCCTGGGGTCTAACCTGAAGCAGAACCAGCTCTCTCTGTTTTTCAAGGTATTAGCGCCTCTGGAACAAAATTATTTTATTAAAATTGATGGCCAAATTTATCCTCTGGGTTATGGTTTTTATCCGACGCACAATTGGCAAGTCGGGGAAACAGTACAAATTAATTTCTTTGATTTAGACCCAATAAAAAAGGCTGAGATTATCAGCTTTGACGGCATGCCCGGTCTGAATGGCATTGGCAGCATTACCTGGGATTTTGACCATTACGAAAAAATCGGTGAGTTAAACTTTTAAACTCTCATTAAAAATAATTATTTGAGACTGCCCCGCTTCGAGAAGGGTGATTTTTTATTTAACGGCAACAAAATAAGTCTTTCCGTTTAAATCATTAAATTCTCTAACCGCTTGTTTACTCTTAATAAACTCTGCGGATGCCTCATCTGCGGGCATAAGATATAAATTTTGCGCATTGTATTCTTGTTTAATTTTATCAGGGAATTTTCTTACAAACTTTATTTTATCGAGCTCCAGATCAAGGCCGAGTCGACTCAAGTTTAGGCCCTGAATCCTCTGTGGTGGGATATGACTATAATACAAATAGTTATAGGGGAAAAATATATACAAATCACTATTATTGATAATGTAAAAATTATCATACTGTTCGTAATTATTCTGAATATATTCGGTCATTTCCTGGCTTCCCGACTGAAATTCTCTAAAAGAAGATTGGGGATAAATTTTAAAAAAATTTAATGAATAGGCGCTAAAAATTATAATAATACCTATTATTACAATTAAAATAACTAGATTTTTCTTTATACCTTCAAATTTATTAACAAAATATAGCAAGCCTATGCTGGCTATTATCTCAAAAACAGGAAGGGCGCTGACAAAGCGTAATGGGTGGGGTATATTTTCGATGGTTAAAGCCGCAGGTAAAGGTGCTGCCAAAAGCC